>JBPCIR010000141.1:0-15772 GCA_051006095.1 Rubrobacter sp.
GTGCTTCACCACAACCTTCAGTCGATGGTGACAATCAGCTTCTAGATCGGTATGGCAACCTCTTGGACGCTGGCGGACCCTCTTCCGGTCCCCTACCACTCATGCCCGACGGTGGCTGCCCACGAGAGTTCCCTGTAATGCGGGACGGGGCCTGCTACCCGCGCTAAGCTTGTTGTCGTCCCCAAGGACGAAGCGGACAAGGGCGGGTTGGGGCATCCTTCGTGGTGTCCCGGCCTGGCACCTTCGTAGGGAGAGGGCCGATACGTTCGGCCAGGTTTTGTGCGCTTGGCCGCGATGGCCGATGTCCCGGGCGCGTGAGTCGCTTACAGTGCCCCCAATACCGGGAGGGGCCTAACTGGCCGATATCGACCCCTCCTGTGTCTTCTCTCGGCCGCGCCGGGCCTCCCATCGCATCGGCGCGGCCCTTCGCTTTGCCCCGGTCCGTAAGAGAGGGCGACACCGCACGAGAATGGGACAGCCTTGAAGACACCAAAACGCACATTAGCAACGCATAAAGGCCAGAATGTTAGGGTCGCGAGGAGCGAGGCCCCCCAGGAGTCTAGTCCATGGCGGGTCTTAGGGCAGGACGATCTCCGTGCGCAGTTCGTGGCTCTCGTCGGGAAGCCTGGCTTCGTAGTAGGTGCGAAAGCCGCCGTCTGGAAGCGGCAAGACATCGAGGTATCGGACGTCCACGGGCTCGCCGCCGGCGTGTCGCAGCCATCCGGTTTCTCCGCTCTGGTATGCGAGGCCCGTGCGTTCGAACCAGTTCTCTTCGGCGGTGGCCCGGCCGTCGTAAGCCGCGCGACCGTCGGGCAGCACCGCGGTGACGCGAGCGCCGCGGGCGTCCCAGGCCCCTGGACGTCCTTCCAGGGCGACGCCGTGCCATTCCCAGCGCAGACCGTCTTCGCTCGTGGCGTAGGCCGCATACATGCGATCCTCCTCGCCGGGCCGATCGAGGAGGTGGCAGCAGATCCAGGCCCGCCATCCCTGGCTCGTACGCTGCACCAATGGATCTTTGACACCGATTAGGCTGTCGCCCGGGAAGATGGTGCGAGCGTCGGCCGCGGCGAACTCCTCCGGCTCGTCGGCTTCGAGCGCGTCGATCCACCAGTGTGCGCTGCCAGGGTCGGCGCAGCAGACGTACAGACGCCAGCGGCCCGTCTCGGTACGGACGATCGATGGGCGTTCCATGCTCTTCGCGCCGAACTCGGTCTGCTCGAGGGTGGCGACGGTGGTGAGCCGCTCGCCGTCTTCTGAGCGCGAGATCACGGTCTCAGCGATGCCATCGTGGCCGTGTCGGACGCGGTAGCCGATGACGAACGTGCCATCCTCGTCGAGCGCCGCGCTCGACGAGCCAGCCCAGTAGCCGGGGCCGTCTCCCGGAGCAGCTACGGCGACAACGGAGGCCGCGGTCCCCGGCAGCGGGAATCCGCGCAAGGCGCCATGCGGCCCAGCGGCGTTGGAGGCTTCGTCTGTCGTCACTCGGGACTCCTCTCGGGTTGTGGCGTCTGGATGCACCTTCGCGAACCCATAATAGATCTAGAATGGTACATCAGCATCGGTTTCGAGGGGCAGCTGAGCCGGTGTGTGTAGGCTCTGGGGTATGGTAATAGAGCGGGGACATCGGGTGATTCTGACCTCATAGGACCGAGGCCATGCAGCGTCCTGGATATGGACTTCCGAGAAGCTTCCTTCCAGGCGAGTCGGTGAATAAGCTCTCGCTAGATGCGAGAAGGTTCTTCGGCTGGCATCATGGCTGCACAAGGACGACGTAGTAGTTCGCGACCACGGAAGGAGCAGCGAGATGGCTGAGCAGCGGGTGCCCAACCTCCAAGAGATGGACGAGCAGGAGGCGCACCGCTTCCTTACTGATCTGTATTCCCGTCTCGGCCCCGAAGAGGAATACAACGTGCGTCACCCCGAGGACTACGTGATGGAGATGCCCCAGTCCAGGGAGCGCTTCCGAGGCCGGGAGAACATGCGAGCGTTCCAGGAAGCCCACCCCACTCCGCCGTCGTCTCTGCAGGTGCGCCGAATGCTGGTCAAGGAGGGACTGTGGGTTGTCGAGGGGGTCATCGAATACGGCGACGGGCGGGTATTGGACGTAGTGGTCATCAGCGAGCTGCGCGACGGGAAGATGTGGCGAGACAGATGGTACTTCGCTGAGCCGTTCGAGGCTCCGGAGTGGCGGTCTCAGTGGGTCGAGCGGATGGACGAATAGGTTCCGGGCTCAGCCGAGCTTCCGAGAATCCACCAGCGTGTTGAAAAAAAGTCGGTGTCGAGTTGATAACGAGCAGAAAACGGGCTCAGGTGAATAGCGCTTCTCAGGAGCGCCGTAGCCATCCTCGGACCGCATCGAAGAAGGCCTCCGGTTCCTCCACGTGCGTGAAGTGGCCGCTGTTCTCGAAGACGGCCAACTCCGAGTTCGGGATGCCCTCATGCATGATCTTCGCCTGGGAGGGAGGGCAGACGAAGTCGTCCCGACCCACCAGGATGAGCGTGGGCGCGGAGATCTCGCCCAAGCGAGGGGTGAGATCCCAATCCTCTATGATGACATCGCCCGCATCGGCGGCCTCTACGCTGATGACCGTCTTGCCCATCACGCGCTCGGCGAGATCCGCATCGAAGGTGCGGAAATACAGCGGCTCTATCACCTTCCACAAGCGCCAGGACTCGGCCTCGTCCTCCGCCGAAGCATCAAGCGCCTCCATCTGCTCTTGGGTTGCGCCTTTGCGGCGAGCGTTGGCCTCGATCTCTTCCCCGTAGTCGAGGGTGGGCGCGGTGTCGAGCAGGATGAGGTGGCTGATACGCTCAGGGTAGCGCAGGGCGTACTCGAGCGCGACGAACCCCCCGAAAGAGTAGCCCAGCACGGCGACCTCCTCGCAGCCCAGGTGCTCGCGCAGGGCGTCGGCGTCGGCGCACAGCTGCTCGAAGGTGATGGTCTCGGAAGGCGGCCTGCCCGAGCGGCCGTTGCCGCGGTGGTCGTAGTAGACCAGGCGCATCACGTCGCCCAGCGGGTCGAGCCAGGGGTGCAGGGCAGAGTGGTCCGCTCCCAGACCGCCGTGCATCACAAGGCAGGGCAACCCCTCGCCGACCTCCACGTAGAACAGTTCCGTGTCGTTGAGGCGTGCTACTGTCATAGGCTCTCCTCCTTCTCGACTCGCTTTCCCCGACGAGCCGCTCAGCACCGCCAATGATGACACCCATGCAGGTTCGAGGCCAACTTCTCAGGTATCCTCTTTCTATCGGGGATGCAGCGCGACGAGCGCGTCGGCGATGCGGTAGATCTCCTGAGCCAACCGCCCGGCAGCGTCCACTCTTTCTGTCCACGTCTCGGCTGATGTGCACCCAAGCACGGTATGCATGGCGCAAAACTGTGCAGCGAATACTGGCTTCTCGGCGGCGGGAGCATCGTTCTGCAGCACGATGTAGGCCGTGTCGAGGCAGGTGATCCAGAACACCGCTTCCCGATGATTTCCTTCGTCGATCATCTCCTGCGTTCCTTCGACGTGATACGGCCTCAGGTGAGGACGCATGGTGAAGCCGTAAGGCGTTGGCGTCCGGTAGACCTCGACGGCGCGGTCGAAGGCTATAACGCTCTGATCCTGCATCGTCTGCACATCCGCCCGGCTCAAGTGCGCGCAGCCCATGAGGGTGAGCGCTGCCTCGTGCAGGTCGAGCCGCCCACACGCTTCGAGTAACTCACACAGCATGACCAGCGTGCGCCGAGTGGTCGGACGCTCGAGTTGTGCGACGGCAAGCAGGCCACTGAGCGCGCCGAGAAACTCGCGCACGGAATCCAGGATCTCAACGGGCGTGGATGCCTGGCGCATGGCGGCGAGGGATCGCTCAGCCGACGCCTTCTCTCCTTCGCAGCGTGCCTGTATCCAGCGGCGCCGGCCAAAGTGCGCCGCGACAGCCTGTTGCAGTGGTACCAGGATCCCGGTAGGGTCGGCCAGGATCTGCGTCGTGGCCATGTTCGGGCCATGGCTGGGGTTTGCCAACACGGCTTCGGCATCCCGGTGCGCCGCGAGGTCCAGCGCGATCACCTCGAGCATGAGACCCTGGTAGGGAATCTCCTGATTTTCGTCGTGCGCACCCTCGGTCACCACGACGACATCGACATCACGGTACAGGGGAAATGGCGCATCCGCCGGCAACGCCGTGATTCCGCCCCACAGATACGCGCCGGCAAAATGTGGCAGGCGGCGTGCCTGGAGGTCCACCCACTCGCGAACAATGTCGACGACTTCAGCAACAGGCAGGACAGTGCTTCGTCCGCTCAGATCTCCATGTTGTGGTTCCTGCGTCGGCATTGGCGTGTCTCTTCGTTTTCCTCGTGGAGCCGGCCGCGAAAGGGAGTGGACGGTCGGCTTACCTACTGGTCATGTGATCCTCACTTGGGACTTTTTCTTAGCCCACTTCCTAGAACTATACCCGCGAAACTCAGAGGCTCCTCGCGGTGAGGCGAAACTCGGAGAAAGGGCAGTAGGCGAAGTTCGCCGTATTCGTATGCGTCGGAACGGCGGTTTCAGGCCGAATACGGTGCCCTTGCCAGTCCAAGCCCTTCTAACGGTCTGAGGGTATCCCGAGGACAGTTCCAGATTCTACACTCATGATCTCAGGCTCGCGCGAGACTATCTGCTTCGTGGCGTCCCATCAGCAGCCAAGATGGGTGATTGTCGCGGCAAAGACAAAAAAATCGCGCAAATCAATTGTCTATGTGGTATGGTCTCGACATGGAAACTTTAGGAGAGGCGGGGAACAGGCCTGCGGAGGAACGGGTGGGGCGCGTGCTCTCGCGGCTCGGAGCCAATATACGGCGTGCGCGCAGGGACCGGGATTTGACGCTCGAGGATCTGGCCGAGGCGTCGGGCGTCTCGCTGGCGCACATCTCGCGGTTGGAGTCCGGGGAAAGACAGCCCTCTTTGGACGGGCTGTTGAGGCTGGCCTTCGGGCTGGGCGTTCCCTTCGAGGAGCTCCTCGAGGAGCCGGAGGAGCCGGAGACGGGGACGGTGGTGCGTGGGGGTGAGGCCCCCGTCTACGAAGGCAAGGGTTTCCGCCTCCAACCTCTGATGCCGGAGGCCGGTCCCGAGGGGGTCTTGGCGGTGAAGGTTATCTACCCCGCCGACCGGGTAGTGGACCACGAGCTCCACGAGCACGAGGGGCAGGAGTGGCTATACGTGCTCAAGGGAAAGCTCAGGCTCACTTTGGGTGACGCGAGGACGGTGCTGGGGCCCGGGGACGCGGCCTTCTTCGACGCCCGGCTGCCGCACAACTTCGATGTACTCTCCGCGGAGGACGCGGAGGTGCTGATGGTCTCGTGCGTGCCTTGCACCCACCGGCAGGTGTCGCCCAGAAGCCGGCACCCCTTCGTGGAGGGGCACCGGGGTTTCGGGAAGGCTGGCCATCTCCACGGGGACGAGGGCCTGTAGCGAAAGTACGCTACGGGAAATCCACGGTGTCGAACGTGCGCACCGAACTGGTCCTGGCGACCTGCGGTTTATGGGAGTCCGTTAGACAGGAGGAAGGTATGGCAATGGTTCCCAAAAATCTCGAGACGACGGCGTCGAAGGGCGTCCAGGAGGTTGAAGGGCGTCGCTACGACGCCGTCGTGGTGGGTGCTGGCGCGGCCGGGCTCTCCGCCGCCCTCATGTTAGGCCGGTCGAGGAGGCGCATCCTGGTCCTGGACGGGGGGGAGCCCAGGAACGCGCCATCCTCTGGCGTACATTACTTCCTCACGCGTGACGGCACACCTCCGGAGGAGCTTTTGCGGATCGGACGTGAGCAACTGGGGGCGTACCCGAGCGTCGAGGTGTAGGAGGAAGGGGCTACGGGGGCGGCCGGGTCAGACGGCGACTTCCGGGTTATGTTGGAGGGAGGGTCGGTGGTGGGCGCGCGCAAGATCCTGCTCGCCACAGGCGTCCGCGACGAGGTCTCGGAGAAGCCGGGCTTCCGGGAGCTGTGGGGGCGTGGGATCTATCACTGTCCCTACTGCCACGGGTGGGAGGTGCGCGACAGGCCGCTCGCGATCCTGGCCAAGACCGAGCACCTGGTGATGCAGGTGACCCTGATCCGCAACTGGAGCCGCGACCTCGTTGCTCTGACCGACGGCGAGTCGGGGCTCGAACCGGACGCCCGGGATCGGCTCGCCGCCCTGGGCGTGCCCCTGAAGGAGGAGAAGATCTCGAGCCTGGAGGGTGATGGTGACGGGGGCCTGCGCCGTATCCTTTTCGAGGATGGCTCCGAGATAGAGCGCGAGGCCCTCTTCTACGGGCCGCCCCAGCGCCAGCGCTCAGACCTCGCTGAGTTCTTGGGGGGCGAGGTCGAGGCGGTGGGACCGTTCCCCGCCTTGGTCAAGAGCGATCCGACGACCAGGGAGACCACGGTCAGGGGCGTGTACGTGGCCGGAGACGCCGGCTCCATAATGCAGGGCGCCATCATGGCCGCAGCCTCCGGGGCCACCGCGGCGGCCTTCCTCAACCACGCACTCTGCGGCGAGGACGCCGAGGCGACGGTCGCCGGAAACGGCGGCGCCGCCAGCCGGGCAGCCGACGCTACGGGCGGGAGCGAGGCGGTCTGAGGTGGCACGTCATGGCGAGGGCGACAGCAAGGCCGAGCAGTTCTGGGAGGAGCACTACCGAGGACATGGAAGGGTATGGAGCGGGAGGGCGAACCCCGTCCTGGTCGACGTCGCCGGGTCGCTGCGGCCACGCACGGCCCTGGACCTCGGTTGCGGCGAAGGGGGCGATGCCGTCTGGCTCGCCCAGCAGGGCTGGCGCGTAACCGCCGTCGACGTTTCCGCCACCGCCCTCGACCGGGCGTCGACCCTCGCGGCCGAGGCCGGCGTCCGCATCGATTTTCAGCAGCACGACCTGGCCCGCACATTCCCCGAAGGCGCCTTCGACCTGGTCTCAGCCCAGTACCTGCACTCGCCGGTGGAATTCCCCCGCGACCGCGTCTTGCGGATGGCGGCGCGCGCCGTGGCGTCCAGCGGCCTCCTACTGATCGTCGCCCACGCCTCGGTCGCACCCTGGTCGTGGAACCACAAACCGCATCATCCCCGCTTCCCCACTCCGGAGGAAACCTTGGCCGCGCTCGACCTGAGTCCCGGGCAGTGGCGCACCGAACGACTGGGCACTCCCGAACGTCCGGCCACCGGCCCGAACGGGGAGTCTGCCACCGTCACCGACAACGTCGTCGCGGTCAGGCGCCTCGCGCGGCCCCTGCCTTGTTCGTGCCCGTAGTCCGTCATCGCAAACTCCTTTATGTCGCTAGATCAAATCCACCCCTACTCAGCCGAGTAGCGCCTGAGGCGCGATGTTGAAGTTGTCGCGGAAAACGTTGTCGGGATCGTAGCGCGACTTCTGCCCGCCCAGACGCTCGATCGTTGTGGGCGGGAACGCGTCGCCAAGACGCTCCGGGCGCAAGTCGGTCTCGAAACTCAGGTAGAGACCGCCGAAATGTTCGTACACCTCGTCCCACGCCGCGTTCATGATCTCACAACCTCATCTGGCAGCTCCCGCCATGTAGCTCCAGTGTCCATGACCCACAGTATGGCGCACAGCACCTGCCGGTCATCGCGCCTCGGTCGTCCCTGTCCCCAGTTCGTAGGGTAGACTAGAAAGGTCAAAGAGGGCTTGAGCAGAATCGGCGCGAGGAGACGTTGTCATGGATGGAGCGAGGACCGGACGGATCCCGAAGCGAGTCTTGACCGTGGCCCTGGGCCTCATCCTCGTCACGACGCTAGGCGTCGGCGCACTCACCGTTGGGGCCGGCGCCCAGGGCGAGCCGCCCGAGAGTCTCACCGAGAAAGACCTCCTCTTGCGCGTAACCGCCGCCCCCGAGAACGCACCCGACTTCCGCGCGACCTTGACGGCCGAGCAGACGCTCATCCCCGAAGGCCTCCTCGGCGCCTCCGAAGGTGACACCGGAGACGCTGGCCCGCGTACCGCCCGCGTGTGGCGCGGCGGCCCCGACAGACTACGCGCCGAGCTTCAGGGCGAGAACGGGGACCGGGTCCTCGTCCGGAACGGCGCGCGGGTAAGCATCTACGACGGCGCGTCTAACACTCTCAAAACCGGCGAGAAGCCTGAGGCCGCGCTGTCCGGTGCGGACGAGGCGGACGGGCTGCCGGGGGCATCGCCTGAGGAGATAGACGAACTTCTCGCGGAGATAGCGCCGTCCAGCAAACTCACGACCGGGGCGCCGGTCGAGGTAGCCGGGCGCTGGGCTTACCCGCTGACCCTGGAGCCCAGGGACAAGAGCACGACTCTCGTCGAGCGCGCCGAGGCGCTCGTCGACGCGGAGACCTTCGTTCCGCTCCTCTTTGAGCTCTACGCCGAGGAGAGGCCCGAGCCTGTGGCCCGCTACGAAGCCAAGGACTTCCAGGTCGGCCCCGTCCCGGAAGCGCGCTTCGAGTTCGAGACGCCGCCGGGCGCCACGGTCGAGCAGCTGCAACCCCGAGACGACCGGGCGGACGGATACAGCGAAGGCGACGAGCCTCGGAAGGCCGCTTCGGTGGAGGAGGCGAGCGAGCTCGCTGGGTTCACCGTAGAAGAGCTACCCGAGGCGCCCAGGGGCCGGGAGCTGGAGGAGATAATGGTCGCCGGCGATGGCGCGGTCCTCACTTACGGGTCGGGCTGGGGGGCCGTGGTCCTCGCCGAGAAGGCCGGTGGTGAGGAAGGAGCCGGACCTTTCCAGAGCGCCGGGGGCCGGGGAGGCGAGTTGCAGGTTCCGGTCGTGGATCTCGGGGACGGGGTCATGGCGCGCGAGCTCTCCACGCCCGTGGGCACGGTCCTCTCCTGGAGCGACGACGGCGTGTCGTACACACTCGCGGGGAGCGTGCAGTCAGCCGAACTCAGGGAGGCGGCGCGCGGGCTGCTGGCCCGTTAGACGGTGGGAGCCCGTCGGGGAGCTTCGGTACTGGAGGTCCTGGGCTTCACCAAGAAGTTCGGTGACTTCGTCGCAGTGGATTCCCTGAGCTTCGAGGTGCGGCGGGGGGACGTGTACGGGTTCCTCGGTCCCAACGGGAGCGGTAAGAGCACCACGATCCGGGCAATCTTCGGCCTCGTCGAGCCGACAGAGGGCGAGATACGCCTCCTCGGGCGTCCGTCCGGCGGACCAGGCGGCCGCGAGGGCGTCGCCGGCTTCGTGGACATGCCCGGCTTCTACGACTACCTCTCGGCGCGCGACAACCTCAAGGTCCTCGCCGCCGCCGACCGGCGCAAGGGGGAACCACCCATGACTAGGGTCCTCGAGACAGTCGGTCTTCTCGGGCGAGAGCGGGACAAGGTCAAGACGTATTCGACGGGGATGAAGCAGCGGCTGGCGATAGCCTCCGCGCTATTGCGGGAGCCTGAGGTCTTGATCCTGGACGAGCCGACGAATGGGCTGGACCCTGGGGGGATGCGCGACGTGCGTGCGCTCATCCGCCGCCTCAACGAGGATGGCCTGACGATCTTCCTCTCCAGCCACCTCCTCGCCGAGGTCGAGCAATTGTGCAACAGGGTGGCCGTGATCGGCCACGGCCGCCTCCTCGCCGAAGGCACCATCGCCGAGGTCGTAGGAGGAGACAACGGACGCCCGGGATACCGGCTCGTTGTGGACGACGCAATGAGCGCGCTGCGAATACTCCAAGGCACAACTCACGTCACCGGCGCATCGGTCGCCGAGCCACCAGACGGACTCGGGGGTGAGGAGATAAGGCTCGCGGTCGGCCCTGAGGGACCTGGACCGGTCGTGCGGGACCTGGTGGCCGGGGGTGTGGCAGTCCTGGCACTCGTCCCTTCGCGGCCGAGCCTCGAAGACCTCTTCCTGGAGCTAACGGAGGAGATCTCTTGACACTCCACGCCCCTCACGAACAGCTAACCCTCCACCGGGATTCGGCGTGATCCGCTGGGAGCTCTACAAGCTCGTGCGCCAGCGGCGGACGCTATTCGGGCTAGGGGCGGCGGCGCTCGTACCCGTTTTGTTCGTGGCGGCGCTGGAGATCACAGGCGAGGGCCCGCCGGAGGGCGAGGCTCCCTTCGCCACGCAACTCCTGGAGAACGGGCTCGTGGTCCCGCTCGTCACGCTCGCCTTCGCCACCTTCGTCCTGTTGCCGCTCGTCGTGGCTTTCGTCGCCGGGGACGCGGTGGCCGGCGAAGTCTCGGCTGGCACCCTGAAGACGGTCCTCAGCCGCTCCGTGGGACGCACGGAGCTGTTCCTCTCCAAGGCGGCTGCGGTCGGCATCTACTGCCTCGCCGCCTCGGCGGTCCTCGCCGGCGTCGGCCTCGCCGCAGGCTACCTGGCTGGCGGCTTCGCCCCGCTCGCCGGGCCCGGCGGGACGCCGATAAGCGTCGGTCGCGGCATCGCGCTCGTGTGGGCCGGCGCCGGCCTCGTCTCAGTGCCCCTGATGGCGCTCGCCGCGTTCGCGATCTTCCTATCCGTCACCACCCACAACTCGGTGGGCTCGGGCGTTGGCGCCGTGGTCCTCGTCCTGCTCCTCCGGCTCGCCTCAGGCCTCGGCCTCGCAGGCCCCCTGGACCCCTACCTGCTCACGAACCAGTTCGAGGCCTGGCTAAACCTCGCCCGCGACCCTATAGCCTGGGAACCGATAGCACGCTCCATCTGGGTCAGCCTCCTCTGGGGAACCTGCTTCCTAACCGCCGCCTGGGCCGTCTTTACTCGCCGCGACGTGCTCTCTTAGGCCCCGGCCGCCAAGCATTTCAGTCGGCCCCTGGCCCGACTCGAAGAGGACCTTGACAATCCAGCAATCCAGATATAGGGTAGGGGGGTATAGTACCTGAGAAGAGAGGAAGGAACGGTGCTCGGAGAACGGGATCGGGCCACGGTCGAGATACCGGTCGAGGGCATGACGTGCGCGTCATGCGTGGGCAGGGTAGAGAAGGCGCTCCGGAAGGTGTCTGGCGTGGAGTCGGTCGCGGTCAACCTCGCCACCGAGAAAGCGAAGGTTACGCTGGACCCGGCGGAGGGGCCGATCCTCGACGACCTTCGGGCCGCCGTCGAAAAAGCCGGCTACGGGGTCGGGGAGGTGGCGGAGCCGCGGCGGGCGTCGTGGACGCGGGCCAATGCCGGGACGGAGGCTGACCCGCGCGAGAGGGAGCGTGAGGCTGAGCTTAAGGACCTCAAGAACAAGTGGATCGTGAGCCTGGTGCTCGGCGCGGGCATGATGTTGGAGATGTATGCACCGTTTGGGCCTGGGATGGAGGTTGTGGCGCCGCTCTTGTTGATCCAGGCGACCATAGTCCAGTTCTGGGCTGGATCCACATTCTACAAGGTGGCGTGGGCTTCGGCAAAGCACGGCGGCACGAACATGAGCACGCTGGTCGCGGTCGGGACCAGCGCCGCCTACGGCTACAGCGCGTTCGTCACGCTGTGGCCCGACCTCAGTGCCGCGTGGGGATTCCCGTTCTATCTGTACTTCGAGGTGGCGGCCATCGTCGTCGGCCTGGTCCTGCTCGGGCGGTGGCTGGAGGCGCGGGCAAAGAAGCAAACCGGAGCGGCGATAAAGGCTTTGATGGGCCTGCAGGCCAGGATGGCGCGCGTGATCCGTGACGGGGTTGAGGCCGACGTGCCGGTCGAGGAGGTCATAGTCGGCGACCTCATGCGCGTCCGTCCTGGTGAGAAGGTGCCGGTGGACGGCGTGGTGGCCGAGGGACGTTCCGCCCTCGACGAGAGCATGCTCACCGGCGAGTCGCTGCCCGTCGAGAAGGCGCCCGGCGACAAGGTTATAGGGGCCACGATCAACAAGACCGGCGGCTTCGTCATGCGGGCCGAGAAAGTCGGCTCTGAGACGGCGCTCGCCCAGATAGTTCGGATGGTCGAGGAGGCGCAGGGATCGAAGGCCCCGATGCAGCGGATGGTCGACACCATCTCCTCCTACTTCGTGCCTGCGGTGCTGGCTCTCGCGGCGATCACCTTCTTCGTGTGGGCGCTGTTCGGGCCCTCCCCGATACTCGCTCTGACGGCCGCGATCTCCGTCCTCATCATCGCCTGCCCTTGCGCCCTGGGTCTCGCCACGCCGACGGCGATCATGGTCGGCACCGGCAAGGCCGCCGAGAACGGCGTGCTGGTCAGGGGCGGCGAGGCGCTGGAGACGACACGCAAGATAGACGCTATCGTACTCGACAAGACCGGGACCCTCACCCGCGGAAAGCCCGCCGTTACGGGCGTCGTCCCGGCCGGTGGGTTCACCGAGAAGGAGCTGCTGCGCCTGGCCGCCGCCGCCGAGGTGGGCTCCGAGCACCCGCTCGCTGAGGCCATCGTGGCGCGGACGAAGGAGTGGGGCCTGGACCTCTCGAAGGCCGAAGCCTTCGAGTCGGTCACGGGCAAGGGGATCAGGGCGACGGTGGACGGTCGCGAGGTCCTCGTCGGCAACCGCGCCCTCATGGAAGGAGCCGGCGCGAGCCCGAACGGGCTGGAGATGCGCGCCGGGGAGCTGGCGCGCGGAGGAGCCACGCCGATGTACGTCGGCGTGGACGGGGAGATCGCGGGCCTGATCGCCGTCGCCGACACCCTCAAGCTCGAATCAAGCGAGGCCGTCGAGGAGCTCGGGGCTCTTGGCCTCGAGGTCTGGATGCTCACGGGCGACAACCGGGCCACGGCGGAGGCCATAGCCGCAGAGGCCGGGATAAGCCCGGATCGTGTGCTGGCCGAGGTGCTGCCGAAGGAGAAGGCGGCGAAGGTCGAAGAGATGCAGGATCGGGGAAAGACCGTGGCGATGGTCGGCGATGGCATCAACGACGCGCCGGCGCTCGCCAGCTCCGACCTTGGCATCGCCATCGGCACGGGCACCGACGTCGCCATGGCCGCCTCTGACATTACCCTGATCGGGGGGGATCTCAGGAACATCGTCGCCGCGATCTCGCTCTCCCGGAGGACCGTCGGCAAGATAAAGCAGGGGCTCTTCTGGGCCTTCGCCTACAACGTCGCCCTGATCCCGGTCGCCGCTGGCGTCCTGTACCCGTTCTTCGGGGTGCTCTTGAGCCCGGTTCTGGCCGCGGCTGCGATGGCTATGAGCTCGGTGAGCGTGGTGACGAACGCGCTCAGGCTCCGCTCCTTCGAACGCCCGGAGAGCGCCCGTGAGATACTGCATCCGCCCCTGCGCGCCCGCGTCGGCGAGGTCGCCTACCTCGGCGGCATAGCGGTCGTCGCCCTCGGCATCGGTGCCGCTGCCCTCTTCCTGGCTCCGGCCAGACACGGCGACATGACCGCGGGCTCCGACCCGGCGAACGCCGCCGGACACGGCCACGGCGTCGAGGAGAAGTCGGCCGGCGTGCGCGTCGATTTCGGGACCGACCCCGCAGGCCCTGACCCCGGCGATGCCGTGGAGCTCTCCTACACGGTCCGCGACGCCGAGGGCGGGGACCCCACAACAAACCTCCCCCTCGACCACGAGCGGCCGATGCACACGATCCTGGTCGGGGACGACCTGAAGAGCTTCGCCCACATACACCCCAGGGCCAGGGACGATGGCTCCTACCGCGTCCAGACGACGCCGCCTGACGCCGGGACCTACAAGCTCTACACCGAGTTCGTCAGCGGCGGCGAGAAGGTCCTCGACCGGCGCGAGCTCGCCGTCGGAAGCGGCGACCGCGAGGGGGCGAACCTCTCCCCGAACCTCTCGCCCAAGACGGTACGCGGGACCACCGTAGTCCTCGACGTGCCCGAGAAGATCCGGGCCGGCGAGCCGGTCCACCTGGAATTCGAGCTCACCGACGACGGCGAGCCCGTCACCGACCTCTCCCCCTACCTCGGGGCCGCGGCCCACGTCGCCATCGTCTCCGAAGACGGCGAGGTCTTTGCCCACGGCCACGGCGAGGCGAAGGACACGGAGGAGGCAGCACACGGCGGAGGGGATCACGAAGACGTGGCCCACAGCGTGCCCGAAACCTTCGGACCTGGCGTCCACACCGACCACACCTTCGAAGGCCCCGGCCTCCACAAGCTGTGGGCCCAGTTCGAGCGCGACGGCCGCGTCATCACCGCCCCCTTCGTCGTCGAGGTCAAGCCGTGAGACGCCGCGCCGACCGCCAGCATACCCTTCGGCACTCCCGCCAGGACGGCGAACGCCAACCCTTGATACCCCCACAGGGTATAGGTAGAATTCGGGGAACCGGGGAGTCGGGCGACGTCTCCCCCTTCCGAGGAGGCGAGGAGACGATGGCGGAGCGGGTGAAGCAGGCGCACGGCCCTACGCACGGCTACATAAAGGAAGGCGACAAGGAGAAGCTCAGGAACCGCCTGAGGCGCATAGAGGGCCAGGTTCGCGGGGTGCAGCGGATGATCGAGGAAGAGAAGTACTGCGTGGACATCCTCACGCAGATAAGCTCCTACATCGCCGCCTCCGAGAAGGTAGCCTCCCTCGTCCTCAGGGACCACATGGACCACTGTGTGAGGGAGGCGGTAGAGGACGGGACGAAGGCGGACGAGAAGATAGAGGAGCTCGCCGAGGCGGTGGAGCGGTTCGTCAAGTTCGACTGAGCCGGACCGGACGAACGTATGTGGGCAATCGCCTCAAGAAAGGGGACGACGAGATGACGAAGACTACCGTGCTCGAGGTGTCGGACATGACCTGTGGCCACTGCGAGATGAGCGTGAAGGAGACCCTGGGCGGGCTCCCTGGCGTCGAGAGCGTCGAGGCTGACCACGTGACCGGCAGGGTCGAGGTCTCCTACGAGAAGGAGAAGACGGACCAAGAGCACTTCGGGCGCGCCGTCGAGGAGGCCGGCTACACCCTCGCGGCGTCCTAGGAGCGTGGAAGGAAGGGGCGCGGTTATGGGCGCGGCGTTGCCTTGCTGTCCGGCACGATCACAACAGAAGTCAGTCCTGTGTCGAGGAATGGTCGAGGAGCACGAGTATGAGGGCCGATGCCAGCAGGGCGGAGCAGATGAAGAAGGACCAGGAGAACCCGACGGCAGAGATCACGAACCCGAACGAGAAGGCTCCTATGCCGGTCCCCGTATCGAAAGCCGCGTTCCAGAGCGTGCTGCCGAGTCCGTACTCTGATTTCGAGACACGCCCCATCATCAGGATGAGGGTGGCATTCTGGAGCAGCCCGAACCCGCCCCCGAAGAGCAAGGCTCCGAACAGCAGGATCACACCCCCGAACGGAAGGCAGACCATCCCGATCGCGCAGGTGATGAGACCGGGGGCGAGCAGGAGGCGAGGGTCCTTGCGGTCGCCGAACCTTCCGGCCCACCAACGGCTGGCGGTCGTTGTTATACCGACGACGAGGAGCGCGCTCGCGGCGGAGAAAACCCCCGAGCCAGGCACCGCCAGGGGCAGGAAGGTCAAGACCACCCCAGCGGCCATCGTCGTTGCCGCAAAGAGGAGGAAGATGCGCCGCAGGGGGGCTCGTCCTAGCCCAGCGAAGAAACCGGCCCCGCTCTCTTCCCCTTCTTTCGTCGCCGGTGGGGCGGAACGGATGTAGGGGATCATGCCTAGCCCAAGCAGTGGGGCTAAGCCCCCGAGCAAGAAGACGACCCCGAAGCCGAATCCTCCCGCCAGCCAGAGCCCCAGCGCGTTGCAGAAGATGGTCGGCAACGTGATGGCGACGCCGAGGAGCCCGAGGGCTTCTCCCCTGCGATGGGGAGGGGCGAGCTCGACGATCAGGGCCGCGAACATCACGGTCACGATCCCAAACCCCACGCCACGAACCAGCGTGACGGCCAGTATCGGCACCAACGTCTGGGCGTACGCGTAGAACAGCGCCGGAATCCCGAGGAAAAGGAGTCCGGCCGCGAGCACCCGCCGGTAGCCGTAACGG
>JBPCIR010000142.1:0-4095 GCA_051006095.1 Rubrobacter sp.
GCGAGGACATCACGGCCGGCCTCCCCAGGGTCGTCGAGCTCTTCGAGGCCAGGCACCCCAAGGCCGAGGCGACTCTCGCCGAGATCGACGGTATCGTCTCCCTCGAGGAGGCCGACTCCGACAGGCATATAAAGGTCGTCATCACCGCGCCCGATGGCGAGGAGAACAAGTCCTACACGGTCGAGCGTCAGCTCCTCAGGCCCGAGTTCGTCGAGGGCGCCGAGGTCAAGGCCAACACCCCGATCACGGAGGGGTCCATCTACCCGCACGCGATCCTGGAGAACGACCTCCGCTACGGCCGCGGGAGCACGACGACCGAGCGCTACCTGGTCGATGAGGTGCAGAAGGTCTATAGGGCCCAGGGCGTTGACATCCATGACAAGCACATCGAGGTCATCGTGCGCCAGATGCTCCGCAAGGTCGTCGTTGACGACCCTGGCGACTCGAAGCTGCTCCCCGAGCAGGTCGCCGACCGCTTTACGGTGCTCGCCGAGAACGCCCGCATCGAGGGGGAGGAAGGTCGCCCAGCCACCTACCACACGGTGTTGATGGGCATAACCAAGGCCTCGCTCGCCACCGACAGCTTCCTCTCGGCGGCCTCTTTCCAGGAGACTGCCCGCGTCCTTACCGACGCGGCGATCGAGGGCAAGGTGGACAGCCTCGCAGGTCTCAAGGAGAACGTCATCATCGGCAAGCTCATCCCCGCTGCCACGGGACTGCCGCGTTACAGGCAGCTCACAGTGGCCGTCGAAGGCTACAGGACGCAAGACATCGACGAGCTCGACATAGCGGCATCGTAAGAGCTAGCAGCAATCAGCGGTTCAGCCCTCAGCCTCTCCGGTTGGGGGCTGCCGCTATTTGCGCGGGAACGCGACGCAACTCCCAGAGGAGGACCGAACCCGTGGGGCAGGAGTCGGAGCCAAAAATCTGAAGGCATATAGCTCAAAGCTGACGGCTCTATCCGCTTGACATAGCGCTCCTCTGAGCATAAAATAGATCGCTGCGGTTACGAGCGGTTACCAATAGGGTAATCGGTCTTGGGGCCGCGGCGCGACTTTGTAGTAGTCCCCTTTTCCATGTAGAGAGAGAGGCGCGGCCATGCCGACGACCAACCAGCTTGTGCGCAACGAGCGTGAGAAACAGACGAAGAAGGCGGCGACGCCTGCACTGCAGGGCTCGCCTCAGCGCCGCGGTGTGTGCACCCGCGTCTCGACCACGACGCCAAGGAAGCCGAACTCGGCGCTGCGCAAGGTCGCCAGGGTCCGCCTGACGAACGGCCAGGAGGTTACGGCCTACGTTCCGGGTGAAGGACACAACCTCCAGGAGCACTCCGTCGTGCTCGTGCGCGGCGGGCAGGTGAAGGACCTGCCTGGCGTGCGCTACAAGATCGTGCGCGGTGCGCTCGACACCCTCGGGGTCAACAACCGCAAGCAGGGCCGTTCCAAGTACGGGACCAAGAAGTCGTAGGAGGATAGGAGATGCCAAGGCGAGCAGCGCCACCAAAGAAGAAGATAGCCGGCGATTCCGTCTACGGGAGCGTGCTGGTGCAGCAGTTGATCAACAAGATCATGCTCGACGGTAAGAAGAGCACCTCCGAGAAGATCATCTACGACGCGCTCTCTTTCATCGAGGAGCGCACGGGTACGAGCCCTGTCCAGGTACTTAAAAACGGCCTTGACAACATCAGGCCACGCCTGGAGGTCAAGAGCCGCCGAGTCGGCGGCGCGACCTACCAGGTGCCAGTTGAGGTAGATGCCCGCAGGGCCAATACGCTGGCGCTGCGCTGGATGGTCGGCTTCGCCCGCTCAAGGCGCGAGAAGACGATGGGCCGCAGGCTGGCAGGGGAGATCCTCGACGCCAAAGACAATATCGGCTCGAGCGTCAAGCGTAAGGAAGACACACATCGGATGGCAGAGGCCAACAGGGCCTTCGCCCATTACAGGTGGTGACGAGGAACTAATATGGCTGTACAAGTATCCAGAAAGATCCCGCTAAAGCGGGTTAGAAATATCGGCATCATGGCCCACATCGATGCCGGTAAGACGACGACGACCGAGCGTATCCTCCTCTATACGGGCCTTACCCATAAACTCGGCGAAGTCCACGACGGCAACGCCGTGATGGACTGGATGGCCCAGGAGCGCGAACGCGGCATTACCATTACCTCGGCCGCAACCACCGTCTTCTGGGGCGGTATCGAAGGCTCGAGCAAGAACGGTAAAGGTACCCGTGAAGGCGTCCATAGCCGCATAGCAGATCAGCATCGTGTCAATATCATAGACACGCCCGGACACGTGGACTTCACTGTAGAAGTGGAGCGCAGTCTTCGGGTGCTCGACGGTTCGATCGCTTTGTTCGACTCCGTCGCTGGGGTCGAGCCGCAGTCGGAGACGGTCTGGCGGCAGGCTGATAAGTACGGGGTACCGCGCATAGCGTTCGTCAACAAGATGGACCGCATCGGCGCCGACTTCTACAAGGCTGTAGGCACCATGGTCGACAGGCTCGGGGCTAACGCCGTTCCGGTGCAGTTACCTATAGGCGCGGAGAGCGAGTTTCAGGGGATAGTCGACCTCGTGGAGATGAGGGCTATTGTCTACACCGACGACCTCGGGGCGACGTGGGAGGTCACCGATATACCCGAGGAGATGCGCGGGCTAGCGGACGAGTACAGGGAGAAACTACTCGAGGCCGTCGCTGACCAGGATGAGGATCTCATGGTCATGTATCTGGAGGGCGAGGAGATCGAACCGGACGAGATCCGGGCCGCCATCCGCCAGGCCACCCTGGACATAAGGATGACCCCTGTTTTCGTCGGTTCGGCGTTCAAGAACAAGGGCGTGCAGCCCCTGCTCGACGGCGTGGTGGATTACCTGCCGAGTCCGCTCGACGTGCCGCCCGTAGAGGGCAGGACCCTGGGTGGCGAGGAGATCATACGCGAGGCCGACGAGAACGGTCCGCTGGCGGCGCTCGCCTTCAAGGTGCAGGCCGACCCGCACGTCGGGAAGCTGACTTACATGCGGGTGTACTCGGGTACGCTCAAGGCCGGCTCCTACGTCATGAACACGACCAAGGGCAGGCGCGAGCGCGTCGGTAGGCTTCTGCAGCTCCACGCCAACAGCCGCGAGCAGCGCGACGAGGTATACGCCGGCGAGCTCGTCGCGGCCATCGGCCTCTCCAACACGGGGACGGGCGATACGCTGGTTTCGGCGGATGACCCCGAGCAGATCGTGCTCGAGGAGATGATCTTCCCCGAGCCCGTTATCAGGCAGGCCATCGAGCCAAAGACGAAGGCCGACCAGGAGAAGCTCTCCGTGGCGCTCCAGCGGCTCGCCGAGGAGGATCCGACGTTTACTGTACGCAGTGACGAGGAGACGGGACAGACTATCGTAGCCGGCATGGGCGAGTTGCACCTCGAGATCATCGTCGACAGGCTTCTGCGCGAGTTCAGGGTCGATGCGAACATCGGCCGTCCGCAGGTCGCTTACCGCGAGACCATCCGCAAGCGCGTCGAGGGCATCGAGGGCCGGTTCGTGCGACAGACGGGTGGCCGCGGCCAGTACGGCCACGCGGCCATCAACGCCGAGCACAACGACGAGACCGGCTATGAGTTCGACAACAAGATCGTCGGCGGCGTCATCCCTAGGGAGTACATCCCGAGCGTGGACAAGGGCATCAAGGAGGCTCTCGATTCCGGTGTCATCGCCGGCTACCCCGTCGTGGATGTCAGGGTCGAGCTCGTCGATGGTTCTTACCATGAGGTCGACTCCTCCGAGATGGCGTTCCAGATCGCCGGTTCCATGGCCATCAAGGAGGCCCTGCGGCGGGCCAATCCGGTCCTGCTGGAGCCCGTCATGGACGTCGAGGTCGTCGTGCCCGAGGAGTTCATGGGCGACGTTATGGGCGATCTCTCGGCGAGGCGCGGCCAGATACAGGGTATGGATTCCCGCGGTGGCGGACAGGTCATCCGCGCGATGGTGCCGCTGGCCGAGATGTTCGGTTACGCGACGACCGTGCGCTCCAAGACCCAGGGCCGCGCGACGTTCACCATGCAGTTCGATCATTACGCCGAGGTGCCGAAGAGCATCGCGGCCGAGA
>JBPCIR010000143.1:0-3803 GCA_051006095.1 Rubrobacter sp.
TGGTCGGAATAAAGAGCCGGGAGATCTACGAGTCCCCCGCTGCCGCCGCCATCATAGCCGCCCACCGCGAACTCGAGACTCTGACTCTAACGAGAGACGTTCTCCGCTTCAAGACAACCGTCGAACAACGCTACGCCGAACTCACCTACGAAGGCCTATGGTTCACTCCACTCAAGTCAGCCCTCGACGCCTTCATCACAGAGACCCAGAAGACCGTAACCGGAACCGTCCGCCTCAAACTCTACAAGGGCAATAGCACCGTCGTGGGCCGAAGCGCCCCGAATGCCCTCTACAGCAAAGACCTTGCCACCTACGATCCCAACAGCACCTTCGACGAGGCCGCCGCCGCAGGTTTTATCGCCCTCTGGGGCCTCTCAGCCCGCCAATGGGCAAGCGTCAACGGCGACACAGCGTACAGACCAACCTCACCACAACATTAAACCTACAGTACATACTACAGAGTGAAATACCCCGATTTGCAGGATATTCGATCCCAGAAGAACAGGACTGTGTTCCCGCCCCTAGTATAAACGTGTACATTAGATTAAGTATAAATCTGCAGTACAGGTCAATGTTCGTCTGGTGGATCGGGGAAGGAATCCAACCTTCCGCGCGGGTGAACAGGGATTCACCCCGGCCTGCGGTCACGCGAACTCGGTAACGACGGCGTCCACGGCCACCGCTCCCCGGTAGTGCGCAACCGAAACCCCATGGTTGCAGAACAACTTTACTTGATGTATTGTGTATCAAATATTGTTGATTTAAACAAGGAGGACGAAGGTGAGCGTCAAGGACGAGGAGCTGCGGGAGCGGGTCAGGGAGCGCTACGCCGGGGCGGCTCGGTCCGTGCAGGGGGGCGCTGGGGCGTCGTGTTGCGGGTCGGCGGGTGAGCGGGGCCTCGACTCGGGGGCGGTTGGGGTGGACTGGACCGGGGGTGGTTACTCCGCCGAGGAGTTGGGCGGGCTGCCCGGTGCGGCGAGCGCGGCGTCCCTAGGGTGCGGCAACCCAACGGCCCTTGCCACGCTCGCTCCGGGGGAGCTGGTTTTGGACCTCGGCAGCGGGGGCGGCATAGACGTGCTGCTCTCGGCCAGGAGGGTGTCCCCGGGCGGCAAGGCGTACGGCCTGGACATGACCGACGAGATGCTGGAACTGGCCGAGAAGAACCGGGCGGAGGCGGGCACGGAGAACGTCGAGTTCCTCAAAGGCGAGATAGAGAATATCCCGTTGCCAGGGGACCACGTGGACGTGGTGATCTCCAACTGCGTCATCAACCTCTCCACTGACAAGGCCGGGGTGATGGGCGAGGCGTATCGGGTACTCAAGCCAGGAGGCAGGTTCGCGGTTTCGGACATGGTGTTCCTGGGCGACAAGAGGAAGCTCCCGGCCGAGGTGGTGAGGAGCGTCGAGTCGTGGGCCGGCTGCGTCTCCGGTGCTTTGGAGAAGGATGAGTACGAGCGGCTGCTGGGGGAGGCAGGCTTCGAGGAAGTCTCCGTCGAGGTCACGCACGCCTACGACACGGGAGCGGCGACGGGTTCCGACTGTTGCGGTGGCTCTGGTTGCTGCGACGGCACCGGAGCCGCGGCTGCGGCGGAGACGGAGGTCCCGCTGGCGAGCGCCTTCATCAGGGGTCGCAAACCGTCCGAGCGGGGAACGCCATGAGGACCGAAGGGATCGGGGTGATAGAAGAGAACGGTGTGCCTCGCGACGTCGCCGAGAAGGGTGACACTGAGGAAGGAATGGAGCGGCTAGTCGCCCTGGGCCGCGCCCTTTCAGACCCCATTCGGGTGAGGATGCTCGGCATGATGGCCGACGGTCGCGGCTGCTGCGACTTCTCCGGCTCGGGGGTGCCCGCGAGCGACGGGGACGAGGGCATCTGCGTCTGCGAGTTCGAGGAGGCCTTCGGCATGGGCCAGTCGAAGGTCTCCTATCATATGAGGAAGCTCAAGGACGCCGGGTTGGTGCGTGAGGACCGGCGCGGGAGGTGGAGCTTCTATTCCCTCGACCGGGAGGCCGCGGGACACCTCCTCGCCGAGGCTGCGAGCCATCTCGATGGTCACCAAAGCAAAGTTGGCTGACGGGCGAACAGGAAGCCGGATGCGTGTCCTGTTCCTGTGCACCCACAACTCGGCCCGCTCCCAGATGGCCGAGGGATTGTTGAGGGACCTGGCTGGGGACCGTTTCGAGGTATTTAGCGCGGGTACCGAGGCGACGCGCGTCAGGCCGGAGGCGATCTCGGCCATGGCGGAGATCGGGGTGGACATCTCCTCCCAGGAGTCTGAGATGCTGGAGCGCTACCTCGGAGAGTCCTTGGATCTTGTGATCACCGTCTGCGACGACGCAAACGAGGCATGTCCGGTCTTCCCTGGAGCGAGACGGCGCCTGCACTGGTCCTTCCCCGATCCTTCGAAGGCCACAGGCGGCTACGAAGAGCGCCTGCACACGTATCGGAACGTGCGGGATGAGATCAGAGCCCGTATCGAGAGCGAGCTGGCGGGGGTGTGATCCCAACCTAGCTTCATTCCGAGCGACAACTTCCGAATATAGACTGCTATCATCGGCTCGTGCCTGCGCCACTGACACACGATGCTTCCGAGACCGACCTCGCCATGATGCGCCGTGCCCTGCTCGCCGCGGAACACGCAGCCGAAAGGGGAGAGGTCCCTGTCGGAGCCGTCGTCGCCAGGGGAGCGGAGATCCTGGCCGTAGCAGCCAACGAGCGTGAGGCTACAGGAGATCCCACCGCCCACGCCGAACTCCTCGCGATCCGTAGCGCATCCGCCACCTCGGGAGGCTGGCGCCTGACGGGCTGCACCCTCTACGCCACCCTGGAACCATGCCCCATGTGCGCCGGCGCCGCCCACGCAAGCCGTCTCTCCCGTCTGGTCTACGCAGCCCCAGACCCCAAAGCCGGGTACGCCGGCACCCTCCACAACGTCCCCGCCGATACCCGCCTCAATCATACCCTCCTCGTCGAAGGCGGCCTTCTCGAAGAAAGAGCCGCAGGACTGCTGCGCGACTTCTTCCAAAATCGGCGCCGCAAGCCCGAAAAGGCACCCGAAACCCCACTTCCATAGACCCCATAACTTGCTATACAATTTACTTAAACCTTAGGTGAAGGGTTATCAGAATAGTAATCTTAGACTCAATCGGTGCTATAAGGTCATCAGTAGACCTGAACATAACGGTGCGTGATTTGCGGGATATTCACCGTTATTGCTTAGATCTGAAAAATTCTTTGAAAAATTTTGCGGGAGGGGCGATTGGAGCGTATTCCGCTAGCGAAGGGGCATTCGAGAGTTTAGTGTCAATTTAACCTGAAGTTAAGGTAAATTCCGGGGGTATTGCATCTCGAAAATATAGTGTGCTAGGTTTTCACGGTACCAGATGTGGTGTTGGAGTGATGGGGGTTGTGAGATGCAGTGTCCGTACTGTGATTTCGAGGACACGAAGGTGATAGATTCGCGGCTTTCGGAGACGAAGGACGCTGTTCGCAGGCGCAGGGAGTGTCTATCGCGGTCGTGCGGGAAGAGGTTCACGACGTATGAGCGCCGCGAGCCTTTGAGGCTGATGGTGATCAAACGCGACGGGGAGAAGGAACCTTTCGACCGGGAGAAGTTGAGGTCAGGGTTGGCGAAGGCTTGTGCCAAGCAGCAGATCACCGACGAGCAGGTCGATCTCATCGTCGATGAGATCGAGGCCGAGCTCCGCGAGCGGCGGCGGCACGAGGTGACCTCGAGGCGTCTCGGGGACATGGCGCTGATGCGGCTCAGGAGGATGGACATGGTCGCTTACCTGCGGTTCGC
>JBPCIR010000144.1:0-5989 GCA_051006095.1 Rubrobacter sp.
CCGGCGGGGCGCCGCAGGACTGGTACAGGGCGCTGTACTCCTACAACCACGCCGACTGGTACGTGAAGAAGGTCCTCGCCGTGGCGGAGGCGTACAGGCGCCTCGCGAAGGACGAAAGCGTCGGTCCTTACATTTAGAGCAGGCATCAGGCTGCAGCATTTCTCTGGAGACAGTGCTGTAGGGCTAGATGGCCGCGAATCTTCAGTGCACGCTGCCAGGATTTCGTGCACTTTGCATAAAGACCGGGAGATAGCCTTGCACTAGCATGGGCGGGCTATGAGTCCGATTCTAGAGAGGCTAGGAGCATGAGTCGTAGGGTCCATCTGTGTGCTCTGGCGGCCTCGATGTCAATGATCGCGTTGGCCGGGCTAACGGGCTGTGGACAGGACAACAGCGTGGCGGCGGACAGGGCGAACGGGGGAGAGACGCTTACCATTCTCGCCGCATCGTCTTTGATCGACGCGTTCGGGGAGCTTGGGAAGACCTTCGAGGAGCAGAACGAGGGCGTGACGGTGAAGCAGAGCTTCGAGTCGAGCTCGACTCTGCTCACCCAGATCCAGCAGGGCGCTCCCGCCGAAGTCTTCGCCTCCGCTGCCAAGGAGGAGATGAAAACTGCAGTGAAGGACGGCCTCGTGGCGGGGAAGCCCGAGGTCTTCGTCAAGAACCGTGAGATCATCATGGTCCCCAAAGACAATCCTGCCGGCATAAGGGAGTTTCGTGACGTTGCCAAACCGGACATAAAGCTCGTGCTCGCGCAGAAAGACGTGCCCGCTGCCGACTACGCCCTCGAGATACTGGACAAGGCCAACGCCGAGTACGGAGCCGGCTTCGAGAAGGACGTTCTCTCGAACGTGGTCTCCAGAGAGCCAGACGTGAGGGCCTCAGTCAACCGGGTCGTCGTCGGGGACGCTGACGCCACCTTCGGCTACGCGAGCGACTACACCCCTGACATAAGGGGCAGGGTGAAGGTCGTCCCGATCCCGCCCGACCTCAACATCATCGCGACCTACCCCATAGCCGCCCTCGATGGCGCGAAGAGCCCGGAGCTTGCGAAGAAGTGGGTCGAACTGGTGACGAGCAAAGAGGGGCAGCGCGTGCTCGAGAAGTGGAACTTCGAGTCCGCGGCTTGAAGGAGCGCAGCAAAGAAGGCCCCTCTCCGAGGACTCTCCCCAGGAGCGACACGCTCGCTTCCGGCCTGGCCGTATCAGCCCTCGCCCTGGTCGCGGGTTTCATAAGCCTGCCCATCCTGAGCCTCGTGGTCTGGACCATAAGCGAGGACTCCTGGAGAGCCATGGCCTCTCCCGTGGCGCGGGACGCCCTGCTCCTGAGCATGAGGACCACCGCGATCTCGATGTTCATTATCGTCCTGGTCGGGACGCCGGCAGCCTACGTGCTGGCCCGGGCGGACTTCCGCGGGAAGCGGCTCGTGGACGCCCTGGTGGATATACCCGCCGTGCTGCCGCCGTCGGCGGCCGGCATCGCGCTGTTGCTCACCTTCGGACGGTTCGGGCTGGTGGGGAGCTACTTCGACGCCTTCGGGGTGACGATCAGCTTCACCACTGCCGCGGTCGTGATGGCCGAGATCTTCGTGGCCGCCCACTTCTACGTGCGTCAGGCCTCCATCGGGTTCGCCGGGGTGAGGCGCGACGTGGAGGAGGCCGCGCTGGTGGACGGGGCGGGGCGGTTCTCCGTCTTCATCAGGGTCACCGTGCCCCTGGCGTTCCCTGCCCTGGTCGCTGGCGCGCTTACGGCGTGGGCTCGGGCGCTCGGCGAGTTCGGGGCCACCGTCATCTTCGCCGGCAGCTTCAGGGGCATCACCCAGACCATCCCTCTGGCGATCTTCGCCGAGTTCCAGAGCGATATAGATGCGGCGGTGGCGCTCTCCGTGCTCGTCCTCGGCTTCGCTTTCGTGGTGATCCTGGCCGTCAGGTACCTGACGGCCAGGACGACCGAGAACGGAACGTAGCGGGTCCAGCCCCGCCGCGGAGATCAGGCTACGTCTCCGCCTTCGGTCAGGATCATGACGTCCGTCGCCTTGACGAGGGCTGTAGCCTGCTTGCCCGGTTCGAGGCCGAGCTCATCAGCGCTCTCACGGGTGATGAGTGCCACCAGGTGATTGTCTCCGACCTGGAGGGTTACTTTGGCCGCCGCCTCGCCCTTCACCACCTCGGTGATGGTGCCTGGCAGCCGGTTACGGGTGCTCAGTTGCATCTCGCTCTCCTCTCTCTGTAGCCAGCAATCCCAGTCGTAGCGCAAGTGCTACCCTGTCGTCCTTCAAGTCTAAACCGACCAGCTTCTGTATACGCTCCAGACGGTACAGCATGCTGTTACGGTGCAAAAACAGGCGGTCTGCGGCCTCACTGGCGTTGCCGCCGGCCGCGAAGTACGTCTTCAGTGTCAGCACCAGGTCGCTGCCGCGCGTCCTGTCGTGCTCTCGCACAGGTTCTATCAGCGCCCGAAAAGGTTCGAGCGCTGAACCCTCGGCGAGTTCCCGCAGGAGTGGCTCTATGTCCATGTCCGCCTTCCCGGGCATCTGGAACATACGGTGGCCGAATCTAACAGATCCCTCTCCAGCATGCTAAAAAGAGCCCATGAACGCCCCACGTTCGGACATGTTCCGCAAGTTGCTCGAGAGGGACCCGACAAACCCCATGGTCCTCTACTCGCTCGGCAACGAGCTCTTCAAAGAGAGCCGCTACGCGGAGGCCCGCGACCACCTCCAGCGAGCGGTCGAGAACAAACCGGATTACTCCGTCGCCTACAGGATGCTCGGCCGCGCCCACTACGAGCTCCACGAAGACACCGAAGCCAGAAGCGTCTTCCAGAAGGGCAAAGAGGTAGCCAGGGAGAACGGCGACCTCCAGACGGTAAAGGAGATAGACGTCTTCTTGCGCCGCTTAGAGAAGCGCGAGGTGGGGGAGGGGTAGCCCCCGCTCTGCTAACATCCTGGGCGTGTCGGAAACCACGGTAGGCATCCTCGTGGACTACGAGAGTCCACTCGCCCGTAGGGTGGCCGGCGACGTCTGGTTAGGGCTCTCCAGGGCCGCACTGGAAGCCGGGTTCACGAAGACGACGGCGCTCTGGAAGAGCCTGCGCGAGATCAGGAGTCTTGCGGAAGGTCCGCGCGTTCACGTCTTCGCCATCGGCCAGGACCGTCCCGACGCCATCGACGCCGTCGGCGCGGTCGGCGACCCTGGCGCCCAGCACCTCTACGGTGTGATCGTCGCCGTTCCCGACAGACCGAGTCCCCTGGCGGGATCTCTGCTCTACCAGGGCGTACAGCGCCTGACAGGGACAGGCGTGAAGGCCGGTATGGTCGAACCAGCCCTGCTGCACGCCGTCCCCGCGGAGTGCGAGCGGTACGCTCGTCGCCTCCTCGAACGGCTCGGGAGCGTGTAGGGACCCCTTGGCCTCCCAGCTCCTGGCCGCCATCCTGGTCACCGCGTCCTTCGCAGCCATCGCTTACGCGCTGGGGATGATCAGCCGCAGCGGCGCCCTTGGCGGGCTCCTCGTCGGGACCACAATCTACGCCTCCCTCGGACCACGCGGCTTCGCTGTCCTCGCCTTGTTCGTGATCGGGGGCTCCCTCCTGACCAGGCTCGGCTACCGTAGCAAGCAACGCGCCGGCACCGCCCAGGAACACGGCGGACGCCGCGGCGCCCGCAACGCCCTGGCCAACTGCGCCGTCGCCACCGTCTGCGCCATCCTCGCCGCCGCGACCGGATCGGAGCCCTTTATCGCCGCCTTCGTCGCCTCCCTCGGCGCAGCTTTCGCAGATACGGCAGAGTCCGAGATCGGGCAGCTATTCAGCCGCACGCCGCGTCTGATCTCCACCCTCCGAAAAGCCCCGCCAGGCACCGACGGAGCCGTCTCACTGCCAGGCACCATCGCCGGCGTAGGAGCGTCTGGTATCACCGCCGCGCTGGGACTCGCCCTCGGGATGCTGGAGACACCGGCAGCCGTCCTCCTTGTAGCGACCGCGGCGTTCCTGGGCACGATCGTGGACAGCCTGATCGGGGACCTCTCACCCCGCGTCGGTAATGAACTCACGAACGTACTCTGCACCCTCGTGGCCGCCCTGCTCGCCCTCATCTTCGCCTGATCTACCGCCCAACCCAGAAACCTCGCCGTAAACCCCGGACTCATTTGGGGAGTTAGCCCGGCAGGAACGCCACCTATTCTCATCCGAAGGATCCCGCGAACTTCTGATGTACGGAATTCTCCGAAGTTCGCAAATAAAGTTGTAATAAATAGCTCATTTGGGGGATGCGCTGGGCGTTCTCGAGGGTCATCCTATCTTTGTGTGCGAAATTACGTGAGAGGCAAACCATGGTATCCGTGTCGTTGGCCGCTGCAGAGCTAGGCGAGTTGGGAACACTCTCCAAGCTGCCACCGGAGCCAGGCCTACGGGGAGCCGTTACCTTCCTGACCCGGCTGGTAAGGGGCCGAGGCTTCCTGGACGAATACGTTCTTCCTCTCCTAAGAGAGGCCGAAGAGGCCGATGAGTGGTACGTGGCCAGAAGCTGCGAGGGCGAGGAAGGATCTTACTCCCTGCAGGTCTTTGTCTGGCCCCCACAAACCAGGACGCAGATCCACGACCACTCCTCCTGGGGAGCATATTGCTGCGTAGTTGGATCAGTTCTAGAAGTGCGCTACGAGCGCCTCGACGACGGTTCGCGATTGGACTACGCTCGCTTGAAGAAAGTCTGGCGGCTGTCGTGGAGCCCCGAGGATGGAGCCTCGACGGTCCTGCCCGGCGACGGCGGCATCCACCGGGTTGGAAACCCCGGTGCCGAGACAGCGATCTCGGTGCACCTCTACGGACCGCGGCTCGGGGAGGTGGACGGCCACGACTACGATCCCTCCCGCGACCACGTTTGCGATCGGGTCGATGCCTAAAGAGAGAAGTCGGTAAACAACAGCGAGAAAGGATAAAAAGCGATGTCTGCACAAGAGAACAAGGAAAACATGCGCCGCGTACTGGAGGAGGCCTTCGGCCAGGGCAAGGTAGAAGTCATCGACGAGATCCTCCACCCAGATTTCGTCTGCTGGGACCCCAACTCCGAGTCTGGAGAGATAAGGGGAGCGGACACGATTAAGGGCGAGATCGAGTACTTCCACAACGCCGTCCCCGACCTCACCTACACCGTTGAGGACCAGGTGGCGGAGGGGGACAAGGTGGTAAGCCGCTACACGGCCAGCGGCACCCACCAGGGGGAGTTCTTCGGCGTTGCTGGCACGGGCAATCGTATAGAGATGACGGGCATCAACATCGACCGCTTCGACGAGAGTGGAAAGCTTGTGGAGGAGTGGCCCGAGTATGACTTGCTTGGGGCGATGCAGCAGATGGGCGCCATGTCCGAGCCAGGGCAAGAGGAAGCCACAGCAGGAGGAGCAGAAGAAGAGCGGGAAGAGAAGGGGCTGATGGATAAGGCCAAGGACAAGTTGACGGGCCAATAGAGACGCGCTGGATAAAGAGAAGGGTCGGGGTCCTGCGGGATCTCGGCCCTTATCTTCTTGCCCTTATTCACTCGAGTGCGTAGAAGGGGCCCTACAGCATCACTTATGCGGAACGACGTGCCGAACACCGCCCGCCGTGCCCGTATCGAGGAGCCCAAGGGTTATAAAGACGCTCAAAGTAGGGCGAAAGATACTCAGAATCGGGGTCACCGAGCACGCCAGCGCTAAGTGATGCTGTAGGGGAAATTCTGCGAACTTCGCGTGTACTGAGTTCTCGGAAATTGGCGTCAGGCTTGCTTTCAGGAGTATGATACCTGCGTTACGCGAGGCGACAAGGAGGGCACGAGGTGTCGGCAGAAGTAGAGCGCGAGAGGGCGCTGATGGAACTTGACGTTCGGGGGAGCGTCTGCCCAGGTCCAACCGGGGACACCTTGGCGGCGCTCAAGGAACTCCCTGCGGGGGGCAAGCTGGTCGTGATCACGGACTATCTTCCCGCCCGCCAAACTATTCCTCGCTTGGTCGAGCAGAG
>JBPCIR010000145.1:0-5283 GCA_051006095.1 Rubrobacter sp.
AAGATCAGGGACCACAGAGGGGCCATGCAAAAGAACCTCGCCGCCGCCCTCGGAATAGAAGAGTCCCGAGTCGGCGTACGCGGCACCACGACCGAACGTCTCGGCTTCCCAGGCAGACGCGAAGGCATAGCTGCCCAGGCGGTGTGCCTGCTGGAACGGCGTTGAACGGGGTCAGAGTCCGCTTCGCCCCAAGCCCGACAGGGCTCCTCCACCTCGGCGCAGCCCGAACCGCGCTCTTCGATTACCTCTTCGCCAGGCACTACGGGGGGGGCCTGATCCTCCGTATCGAGGATACCGACAGGGAGCGGAGCAGACCAGAGTTCGAGCGGGCGCAACTCGAAGACCTCGAATGGTTGGGCCTGACTTTCGACGAGGGGCCTTACCGCCAGAGCGAACGCGGGGAGCTCTACGAGAGCGCCGCCCGGCGTCTCATAGAAGCCGGTCTGACCTACGAGAGCACGGACGAGTCGGGGCGGCGCGCGCTCTACTTCCGCCCGCCCGAGCGTAGCGGAAGCTTCACAGACGAGTTGAGGGGAGAGGTGACGTTCGGCGGCATAGAGGACTTCGTGATCAAAAAGTCCGATGATACTCCTTCGTACAACTTCGCCGTGGTCGTCGACGATCTGGAGCTGGGGATCACGCATGTGATCCGGGGCGAAGAACACCTCTCCAATACGGCCCGCCAGACTCTACTCTACACGGCGCTCGGCGCGACCCAGCCCCGGTTCATCCACCTCGGCGTCATCCTCGGTCCCGACGGCAAGAAGCTCTCCAAACGTCACGGCGCAGCGAGCATCGCAGATTACCGCGGGGAAGGATACCTGCCCGAAGCGCTGGTGAACTACCTCGCCCTGCTCGGCTGGAACCATCCTGAGGGGAAGGAGGAGTTCGCAGGCCTGGGTGAGATCTCACGCGACTGGGACCCTTCACGTCTGGGGACGAGCCCTGCGACCTTCGACCCCGACCGCCTGCTGTTCTTCAACGCCAGCCACATCAGGCGCCTGCCCGCCGAGGAGCTTCGCGCCCGCATCGAGCCTTTCCTCGAAGAGCCGTTGCCACGCGGAAGGGAGCCTGCGGCACTCGAGGCAATAAGGGAAGATATGAAGACCCTCTCAGAGGCGCCGCGCCTGCTATATGGGATCACGGGCCCCGTCGACTTTGCCGTTATCGTAGAGGAGTTGCAGGACTCGGGCGACGAGGTCTTCTCGCACGCCGCCACGGAGCTGGAAGGCAGCGAGTTCGGGGACGTGGATGAGGCGCGTGAGTTCGTCGCCGGACTCCGCGCGTGGGCGAAGGAGCGGGGGATCAAGACCCGCGATCTCCTGCATCCACTCAGGCTCGCGCTAACAGGCAAGAACAGAGGACCCGAGATGGCCTACCTCTTAGCGGTGTTGGGTGCTGATGAGGCCAGGGAGCGGATACTTCGGGCGAGAGAGGCTAGACTAGGGATATGAGCTTGCTCGTAAGGGACAGCATGAGCGGTAAGAGGGTCGAGGTGGGGGAGAGCGGCGGGCTCAGTCTCTACGTCTGCGGTCCTACCGTATACGACCACGTCCACATAGGCAACGCGCGGGCGCCCTTGTTCTGGGACGTGGTCGCCAGGTACTTGCGGAGCAGAGGTTACGACGTGACGTTCGTCCAGAACATCACGGACATAGAGGACAAGATCATCAACAAGGCCAACCAGGAGGGGGTCTCCTGGGAGGAGATCGTAGACCGCTACACGGCCTCTTTCCACGAGCGCCTCGAGATGCTGGGCATCGGGATGCCCGACATCGAGCCACGCGCGACCGAGCATATCCCTGAGATGATCTCCCTTATCGAGGATCTCATAGAGAAAGGCCACGCTTACGCCCCCGAAGAAGCCGAAGGTGACGTCTACTACGCTGTCGGAAGCTTCCCTTCCTACGGCGCCCTGAGTCACCAGCGTCCGGAAGAGATGCGCGAGACGGAGAAGGGCCAGACCGGCTTCAAGCGGAGCCCGCTCGACTTCGCGCTTTGGAAGGCCTCCAAACCGGGCGAGCCCTCCTGGGAGAGCCCTTGGGGACCTGGACGCCCTGGCTGGCACATCGAGTGCTCCGCGATGGTGAGCAAGCACCTGCCTGGGGGGGCAGACATTCACGGCGGGGGCACGGACATACGCTTCCCGCATCACGAGAACGAGCTCGCTCAGAGTGCTGCTGCCCACCCTGACCTCCCCTTCGTCCGCGCCTGGGCCCATCACGGTATGGTGACGCTCGCGAGCGGAAAGATGGCCAAATCCGTGGGGAACGTGCTCGACGTCGAGAGGGCCGTGCGCCTCCACGGCCGCAACGCCGTGCGGATGTGGCTGTTGCAGAGCCACTACTCGCAGCCCATCGAGTACACCGAGGAGATCCTGGAGGAGAAGCGCCGCTCCTACGAACGGCTCATGCGTCTTTACCTTCAGATCTCCGGTTCGCAAAGTTCCTCGAGGCTGTCCGACACTATGGCGGCCGACCTCCGCGAGAGCGTCGATGCGGCGATGAACGACGACCTGAACACCCCTGAGGCGCTGGCGACGCTCTTCGAGGTCGCCGGTCGGGCTGGACGTGAGATCTCGACGCGCCCCGAAGCCTCAGGCGAGTTCGGTTCGCTCGCCGAGGCCATCGAAGAGGTCATGACCACCTTCGGGTTCGACCTCGCGCAAGAGCTGTCTACCGACGTGGAAGGCGTGTACATCCGGTACTCCGAGGAGCCTGGCGCTGAGGTTCTGAAACGCGTGGCCACGAGGGAGCGAGCCAGACGCGAGAAGGATTGGGCCAGCGCCGACCGGTTTCGCGACGAGCTCCTGGCAGAGGGCTGGGCCGTGGAGGATACCTCTGAAGGTCCGATCCTCAGCCGCCGGTAATTGAAACAGGAGACCGTCTACGGCATAAGGCCGGTGGTCGAGGCTCTCGGGAGCGGAAGACGAAAAGTCTTCGAGGTCATCGACGCGGTAGGGAACGAGGAGGTCGCGAATGCCGCCGCCGCGCGCGGCGTAGCCGTGAAGCGCGCATCCAGGCAGCGGGTAGAAGAGCTGTCCAGGGGCGGGATTCACCAGGGCGTCGTGGCCCGCGTCGAGCCTTATCCGTATTCCGGGCTGGAGGAGATCCTCTCCTCCCATGAGCCTCTGGTACTCGTGCTCGACGGCGTCACCGACCCGCGCAACTTCGGGGCCGTTCTGCGGGCCGCAGACGGGGCGGGGGCCAGCGGGGTCGTCATCCCGAAGGACAGGGCAGTGGGGGTGACGGCCGCCGCGGTCAAGGCGAGCGCGGGGGCAAGCGAGCACGTGCGTGTCGCCAGGGAGACGAACCTCAGGCGGGCCGTAGAAGCAATGAAAAGGGCGGGTCTCTGGGTCTATGCCGCCGAGGTTGGCGGTACACCATACACGGAACTCGACCTCGCCGGGGCCGTGGCGCTCGTACTCGGCAGCGAGGGACGGGGAGTGCGGCGGCTCGTTCGCGAGGGGTGCGACGGGACGGTTTCTATTCCCATGCTCGGGGCCGTCGAGTCCCTGAACGTTTCAGTCGCGTCGGCGGTCTTGCTCTACGAGGCGCGGAGGAGGCGAGGGTGGTCCTGATCCTGGACGGCTACAACGTGATCGGCGCCCTCGACCGCTACAGGGTGGCCGAGACCCTCGACGCGGCCCGCGAGGTCCTGATAAACGATGCCTCGAAGGCAGCGGGGTGGACGGGGAGGCCTCTGATCGTCGTCTTCGACGCGCACCGGGGTCCCGAGCCCGAGAGGGTCGAACTACGTGCCGGCGGGGCTGTGCGTGTGATCTACAGCGCCCCAGGGGAGTCGGCGGATGACGTGATCGAGCGCCTGCTCTCCAGGCTGGAGGGCTCTGCCACGATCTACACGGCTGACTTCGCCCTGCAGCGTACGGCCATCGCCCGAGGCTCGACCCGCGCCGCCCCGCGCGAGTTCGCGAACCTCCTCGACGAGTTGCCGGCCGTAACCAGAAGCCCCGACGTCCCGCGTAAATCCCGTATAGCAGACCGGCTGTCGCTAGAGACCCTGCGTAAGCTGGAAGAGATACGGCGGAAGGGGATGTAGGCTTCAGGACTGGCGATGAGAGGCTCGTTCGTCCGCGATACCCCGTTGCGAACCCGGCTTGGTAGAATAACGTTGTTGGAGTGGCGCGGGCTTGGGACGATAGCGATCTGACCTGAAGCCTGAGGCCTGTAGCCTCCAAGCCCGGGTAGCTCAGAGGTAGAGCAGCCGCCTTGTAAGCGGCCGGTCGGGGGTTCGAATCCCTTCCCGGGCTCTCGTTCGAGGCCCGTTCCCGTCTGTTGAAAAGTCAGTGGCGTTTGCTACCATATTCGGGCGCTCCGCACAGAGTGCCGCGGGGGCGTGGCCGGGGGTGTGCCCGAGCGGCCAAAGGGAGCAGACTGTAAATCTGCCGGCTTCGCCTACGGAGGTTCGAATCCTCCCGCCCCCACGAACGGAATATGCCCCTGTAGCTCAGCCGGTAGAGCACCTCCATGGTAAGGAGGGGGTCAGCGGTTCAAGTCCGCTCGGGGGCTCTGGACCGGGGTATACTCGGTCTACGACATAGGCGTGGCGGTGTAGCTCAGTCGGTTAGAGCAGCGGAATCATAATCCGCGTGTCGCAGGTTCGAGTCCTGCCACCGCTACTCTACTCCAGGTGAGTTGGTAAAGAGAAAGGAATCTTTAGGATGTCCAAAGGAAGATATGAGAGGAACAAGCCACACCTCAACGTAGGCACCATAGGCCACGTAGACCACGGCAAGACGACTCTAACCGCAGCTATCACGAAGGTACTGGCAAAGAACGTTTCCAGCGACTCCGCCAACCACATAGTTGCCTTCGACCAGATAGACAACGCCCCCGAAGAGCGGCAGCGGGGAATCACCATAGCTACTTCTCACCAGGAGTACGCCACGGAGAACCGCCACTACGCCCACGTGGACTGCCCCGGACACGCCGACTACGTAAAGAACATGATCACGGGTGCCGCCCAGATGGACGGGGCGATCCTGGTGGTATCGGCGGCGGATGGCCCGATGCCCCAGACCAGGGAGCACATCTTGTTGGCGAGGCAGGTGGGAGTTCCCTACATCGTGGTCTACCTCAACAAGGCGGACATGGTAGACGACCCTGAGCTGTTGGAGCTAGTGGAGATGGAGGTTAGGGAGCTCCTTTCTGAGTACGACTTCCCAGGAGACGACGTGCCCGGGGTGATAGGCTCCGCCCTGCGCGCTCTAGAGGGGGATGAGGGTGAGTACGGCGAAGAGGCGATCATGGAGCTGGTGGAGGT
>JBPCIR010000146.1:0-7618 GCA_051006095.1 Rubrobacter sp.
TCGAACCCGATGCCATCGAGCCACGATAACTGTTCGGCCAACGTTTCACCCCGGCTCATGTCCTCGCGGAGCGCTAACTTCATGCAATATCCTCCTCATCCAGGGTCGGGTCGACAGCCTCAATCAAGCCCCACTTATTCTGTTTACACCCCCACTTGTGCCACCTATAATCCTACTTGTGTTACAAGCTAGCATATCTCTGTGTCATGGATCAAGGGCCGGCCTCTCCGAGGGTCTGGGTGGATGACCGGCGAGATGGCACCTTCTGAGATGCTCGTCCCCAGGTTTCTTGGGGGAGGAGAGATAGGTTTCATAAGCAAGCCGGTCCGGGTACCAGGCCGTGGGCAGTTGTCGATCGGGGTGAAGGCCAACGCGCTTTGCGGGTCCGAGAGGGGCCAGTTCTTCGATGGGTCAGGTGTGACGCCGGGCCACGAGGCGGCTGGGGTCGTTGTGGATGCTGGGCCCGAGACTCGGACTGCTGTCGGTACTCGTGGTGTGATCTACCTGATGGATTTCTGCGGCGAGTGTCGTAGTTGCGCGCTTGGCTTCACCAACCAGTGCACGAACAAGCGGGGCGATGTCGGTTTCAACAGGGATGGCGGTTACGGACCCTACGTCCTCGTGAATGAGAACGTCTTCTTCCCCACCGGGGACGGCGTTCCCCTGGCGGAGGCGACCATGCTCCTCGACGTCATGGGCACTACGGGGCACGCCATAAAGCGCGGGCTGAGATTGCGGGAAGACGTTCGGTCGCTCGCGATCGCCGGTGCAGGCCCCGTCGGACTCGGCGCGCTTGCCATGGCGAAGATATTGCTTGGTTCTGAGGTCTACGTCGTGATCTCCGACCTCTCACATTTCAGGCTCGACCTCGCCGGGCGTCTCGGGGGCAAAGTCGTAGACCTCAGAGAGAAGACGCTCTTCGAAGGCTTGCGGGAGCACGGCCTCGACGAGGTCGACCTGGCTATAGACACGAGCGGGAAGGGGTTGGCCAGGCAGTCTCATCTGGAGGTTCTCTCACAGCGTGGGGTGCTTGTTTGCGCCGGACACGGGGAGGGCCTGAGCCTCGACGTCTCGAGGGACCTTATCGCCCCGGAACGCGCCGTGCTTGGGAGCGAATACTTCCGCTACGACGAGCTCCACTCCAATTTGCAGATACTCCACGATCATTTGCCTTATCTAAGGCAGATCATCACCCACAGGTTCGCAGTGCAGGATATACAGGAAGCGTTCGAGATCTTCCTCCGCGGAGAGACGGGCAAGGTGCTAGTAGAGCAATGAACCGGGCCGGGCGAATAAAGGTGGCCCTGATCGGAGCTGGGGGCTGGGGGAGGCAACACGCCAGAGTCTTCGCCGGCCGTCAGGACGTCGACTTCTGCGCCGTGGTGGGGAGGACCAGGGAGAGGACTACGGCGCGGGCCGAAGAGTTCGGCACCGGCCATTACCTGGATATCCAGGAGATGCTGGACAAAGAGCGTCCCGACCTCGTAAGCCTCTGCCTGCCCAACCTAGGCCACTTCAGGCCGACCCTCCAGGTCATAGAGGCTGGATACCCCCTTCTCGTGGAGAAACCCCTGGTCTTCGACCTTGGAGAGGCCGGGACGCTACTAGACGAGGCGTCCAGGCGCGGCCTTTTCTTCGCCATCGACTTCAATCACCGCTACGCGAAGCCGGTTCAGATGGCGCGGAACGCTATAGAGCAGGGTATGCTCGGCGATGTAGTCTTCGCCACGTGGCGTTTCGGCGGGGAACCATCCGAGACCCCACACCCCCACGCCAACCTCATAGAGACCCAATGCCACGGCTTCGACATGCTGGAGCACCTGTGCGGCAGGATCGGATCCATCATGGCCGAGATGACCGAAAAGACAGGACGAGGATACAGCACGCTCTCCCTGGCTCTGCGCTTCGCCGACGGAGCGGTAGGCAGTCTGGTCGGCTCTTACGACTCCTCCTACGCTTACGGCGGGACGCACTCGCTGGAGATCAACGGCACGAGAGGACGCGTGCTCGTCGAGGACACCGTGCGCAGGTACACGTTCCAGGCCGCAGGTGAGGAGACTGCGCGGGTCTGGCAGGCCGGATACTTCAACGACCAGGACCGCGAGTTCCACAGGACTTTCGACAGGCATGTAGACGAAGTGCTAGCCGCGTTCAGACGCGGCGAAGAGCCGCCGGTACACGCCCGCACAGGCCGCAGGGCGCTCGAACTGGCTTACGCGGCCATCGAATCTTTCGAGTCCGGAGAGCGTGTGGCCACGGCTTGATCCACGAGAGCGTCCACCCTCATTTTTCGTCGCGCAACCGACGCGCCAGCTCGCCAAGGGCGACTCTGTCTGCCTTCATGCCTCGTCGCGCTTCCTCGGGCCACAAGTGGAAGGAGATGGGGATCTCGAACCGGGGCAAGACCGGCTCGAGCTCTCTCGATAGATCCCTCACCTCGCCATCCATCCGGACGAAGGCGACGGGTCTTGCCCCGAATTCCTCGTCGGGCACGGGCACGACCACGGCCTCGTCGATCCCCTCCAGGCGGCAAAGGGACTCCTCTATCTCCTCGGGCTGCACGTTCTCGCCGCCCGAGATAAAGAGGTTGTCCATGCGTCCTCTGATCCGCAGGTAGCCGTTCTCGTCCAGCTCGCCGAGATCCCTGGTATGGAACCAGCCATCCATGTCCAGGGAATAGTCTATCCTCTCGCCTTCGACGTAGCCGGCGAAGAGCGTCTCGCCCCGAACCAGGATCTCCCCCTCCCCAGAGATCGAGACCTCGCGGTTCGGCAAGACACGGCCCGCGGTGCGCAACTCCTCGGGTGAGGCGCCTGGCGGTGTCGTCGTTACCTGGGAGGCCATCTCCGTGAGGCCGTAGCTGGTGTGGACCGGGAGCCCACGGGCAAGTGCCTCTTCCACAAGGGACGGCGGGATCGGACCTCCCCCCATAAGGACGGCCTCGAGCGCGGTCAGATCCGCGGCCTCTCGCAGCAGCCTCGAGAGTTGGGTGGAGACGAGCGAGACGTGTGTCGCGCCGAGGCCAGCGATGGCCTCGCCGAGCGGGGTTTCGTGCTGCGGAAGCGCGGCCGTAGCTCCTGCGAGCAAGCACCGGAACAGTATGGATAGACCTCCTACATGGTATAGGGGTAGCGAATGGAGCCACCTGTCGCCGGACCTGAGCGTGATGTTGGCATTCGAACCGAGCGCGCTGTGGAGGTGGTTGCCGAAGGTGTGGAGCGCCGCCTTCGGAACACCGGTGCTCCCCGAGGTGAAGATTATGGTAGCTGGGCGTTCGAGCGGAATGTCTATCGGTACCGTACGCTGCTTGCACTCCCGAAGCAAGTCGTCTGGACTTTGCTTGAGGAGGTCAGCACCGGTCGTTTGCAAGACTCCCTCGTCTTCGGAGATCAAGGCCGAGCAGGCCGCCCTCTCGAGGAGCGATGCGACGCCCCGTCGTGGGACGCGGTCACTGACGGGACAGGCTATTTGTCCGGCACGGATCAGGGCGAGCACCAACGCCACGTAACGCTCGTCTTTGGGCAGATAGAGCGCCACCCGGCTCCCCGGTTCGAGTTCTCCCAGATGGTGCGCCGCTGCCGAGACCATCCGGTCCAGCTCTTCGTAGGAGGTGGCGCCCCGCGCGCCGACGAGGGCAGAAGCTTCCGGAGCGGCGAGTGCCGCCGACCGCAAAGGACAGGGGAAAGATAGAGTGTCGTCTCTCACGGTCTTATGTTAGCCCGGGCGTCAGGGTATCTGTTGCGAGCTCTTCCACGAAGTAGCGGTCGTGGGAGACGAACAGTATCCCGCCGGGGAAGGCTCTTAGCGCTTCGAGTAGTACGTCCTGGGTCTCTATGTCGAGATAATTCGTGGGCTCGTCGAGGACGAGGAGGTTGTTGTCCCCGAGGATGAGCCCGGCCAGGAGCACCTTGGCGCGTTCGCCGGAGCTCAGTTTCGCCACCTTCTTGTTGACGGTCTCCCTCCTTATGCCCATCCTTCCCATGACGGTACGGACCAGGGTCTCGTCGCGTCCGGACCCGAGGACCGCCTCCAGGGCCGTGACGTCGGGAGGCACGAGGCGGTTGTCCTGGTCGAAGTAGCCGATCTTGGAGGAAGGAGTGAGACGAACATCGCCATGCAGGGGTGGGATCTCGCGGAGCACCGTACGCAGGAGCGCGGTCTTGCCGCAACCGTTCGGACCAAGGACAGCGATTCTGTCTCCTGCCGAAAGATCGAATGAAAGCTCTCTGGTCAGCGAGTGCTCCTCTGAGTAACCGACCACGATGTCCTCGGCGCGCACGAGGCTGCGACCCTTCGAGGACCCGAACTCTATCTTGACTGCGTCCTTCTGGAACGGCTTCTCCGTTCTGGCGTTCTCGACGGCCTCATCCATCCGGCGACGGGCGACGAGCGAGCGCTTCATGACCTTCGCGGCCTTGTGGCCGACGAACCCCTTGTCAGCCGCGCCCCGCTTCTTCTTCTCGCCGGCGTCTGACCACCTCTGGTAGTCCTGGGCCTGCCGTTGCAGCTTCTTCGCCAGCTTCCTGCTCTTCTCGTACCTGCGCCATCCCTCATCCTCGGCCTGCTCCAGTTGTCGCCTGAACGCGGTGTAGTCGCCCGAGTAGACGGTGAGCTTGCCCCGGTCGAGATGACCCGCTTTGCTGGAGACGGCGTCGAGGAAGCGCCGGTCGTGGGAGGCCACGACGTAGGCGGCGTCGAGGCCCGCGAGGTGTCCTTCGAGCCACTCGCGGGCTGGGACGTCGAGATGGTTGGTGGGCTCGTCGAAAAGGATGAGGTCGTGATCCTCGAGCAAGAGCCTCGCGAGCGCGAGCCGTACTCTCTGGCCCGCGGACATCTCGGACACCCTGCGCTCCCAGTACGATTCGGGGAGTCCAAGCCCCACAAGCGTAGACTGTGTCCTCGCCCTGAACTCGTACCCTCCCGAGACTTCGAACTGCTGCTGCGCTTCACCAAGATCGGCCATGAGCCCCGAAGTCCTGTCGCCCGCTTCGCCGAGCTCGAAGGCGAGGTGCTCGATGCGTCTCTCCAGCTCGATCAGTGACCCGAAAGGCTCGAGCGCCACCTCCATGCAGGTACGTCTCGGGTCCTCCTCCATGCCCGCGAAATCCTGCTCCAGGTACCCGATACGGACACCCCTGGCGAGCGAGACCTCGCCCGATTCCGGCGTCAGACGTCCCTTCAGAATGCGGAAAAGGCTCGTCTTCCCCGCGCCGTTCTCGCCTACGAGTGAGATCATATCCCCAGGATAGATGGTAAGGGAGACATCTTCGAGTATCTTCTTGTCGGGGAACGAGAGCGAGACGTTTCTGAGTTGGGCGAGCATGTAGGTATCCTTTGCGAGACGAGGGAAGGAAGCTGAAACTTATTGCAAAGGAAGGTCGCTACATGCCGGAAAGTATACCCCAGCGCCCCCGAACTCGCACGAGGAGTCAGAGTCTCTCCAGACTACGAACGTCTATGGTGCGTGAGACGTTAATCGTCTCCCTGACACCGATGCTCGGAGCCGGCAGGTTCAGCGAGGTCTCGAGAACGTCTTCGGCCATCGTGCGGTAGGTGTCCAGCCCTGCCGCAACAGGGCGGTCTCCGATGCCGGCCGCCAGCGCTACAAGGGCCGCCGTCCCTACGCCGCTCTCGTAAGCCGAACTGATAACGGGCGTAACGCCGAGGCGGAGCGCCCGCTCCGCCACCCGCAACGTCCGCGAGATGCCGCCGAGCAGCGTCGGCTTGAGCACGAAGGCCAGCGCATAACGGTGCTCCTCCAATTCCTCCGGCTCCATACTGACGAGCGACTCGTCTAGTGTCACAGGCACGCCGAACTCTCTGACGAGGTCGGGCAGCTGTGCTGGGTCGGCGAGTGGCTCCTCGACGTACTCGAAGCGGGCCGCGGCGCTTGAGAACTCCGCCGCCTCCTCGTAGGCCCACGCCAGGTTCGCGTCGAGACGCAGGGAGATGCCGTCGCCGAGCTCCTCGCCCAAGGCGCGGACGAGGGCGACGTCCTCGGCGACGGTCCTTGCGCCGACCTTGAGCTTGACGCTCCTGTATCCCGCGTCCCGCATGAGCCGCGCCTCCTCGAGCACTTCCGCGGGAGAGCCGGAAAGCAAACCATTTACCGGTACCACGTCCCTCGGAGAGGGCGTCACCAGCTCCGTCAGCATCTTTCCGGAAGAAGCCCCGTACAGGTTCCAGACGGCCAGCTCGAACCCGAACCGGACCGAAGGGGCGGTACCGTCTAACGCCCCACCAAACTCTCCGTACGGGTCCACCCAATCGTCGGTAGCTTGGCGGCCCATTATCGACCCGGCGAACCGGCGTAGCTGCGACGTGGCATCACCCAGGTTCTCCCTACTGAAGCCGGGGAGCGGCGCACACTCCCCCCAGCCTACTGAACCATCGTCGCCTGTCAGCCTCAGGAGGAGGCCTTCGCGATGAAGAAGCGTAATGCCAGCGAGCGTCAATGGCCGGGAGAAGGGCAGACTGTAGCGGTAGAGGTCGAAGCGGGCTAGCTTCACATCGTCCTTCTCGCCGACGGCTTACGGGCGATGGGGGAACTTCGAGAAGTCGGGTTTGCGTTTCTGTTTGTAGGCGTTGCGGCCCTCCTGCGCCTCCTCGCTACCGTAGAACAGGAGGTTAGCGTCGTGGGCGAGCTGTTGGATGCCGGCGAACCCGTCCTCGTGGGCGTGGAAGCTCGTCTTCAGGAGACGCAGCGCGAACGGCGAGCGATCCAACATCTCACGACACCAGCGGACAGTCTCGTCCTCCAGGACTGCGAGCGGCACGACGATGTTGACAAGCCCCATCTGAAGCGCCTCTTCGGCCGAATACATCCTGCACAGGAACCACATCTCCTTCGCCTTCTTAGGTCCGACGAGGCTGGTGAGGACGGACGCGCCGAAGCCGCCGTCGAAGCTACCGACCTTAGGACCGACCTGGCCGAACTTCGCGTTATCGGCGGCGATGGTGAGGTCGCATACCACGTGCAGGACGTGGCCTCCGCCGACGGCGTATCCCGCCACCATCGCGACGACGGGCTTGGGGCAGCGTCGGATCTGGACGTGCAGATCCGTGACGTGGAAGCGCCCGACGGACTCACCTCCAGGGGTGCGCCGCGGGTCGGCGGGGTCTTCGAGGTATCCGGCGTCTCCTCGCACCTTCTGGTCCCCACCCGAGCAGAAAGCGTCGGGCCCTTCGCCCGTCAGGATGATGACCCCGGTCTCGTAGTCCTCGCGGGCGTCTTCGAGGGCCCTTTGCATCTCGACGACCGTCAGAGGACGGAAGGCGTTCCTGACCTCCGGACGGTTTATGGTGATCTTCGCGATCCCCTCAGCCTTCTCGTACCTGATGTCCTCGAATTCTCCGGCCAATTCCCACTGTATGTTAGTCATGCAGCGGATTATATGGGATCTAGACACCCCTCATTGAGGTACTTCTTCGCAGGTCCTCCTTACCAATAACGCCGTTGGCTCACTGACAACGTCCTGTACGCTCTCTACATGCACCCTCAGACTTACAGGAGCCTCACCCGGGCCAGGGAATTCATGCGCCACGCTTACAGTCATCCCGTCTCTCTCCCCGACGTCGCGGCCCGGGCCAACCTCTCCCCCTACCATTTCCTGCGCGT
>JBPCIR010000147.1:0-5003 GCA_051006095.1 Rubrobacter sp.
CCGCGCCGGGGGAGGAGTTCGGCGAGTTCGAGGCCGAGCTGGCCACCCGAGCCGGTCACGAGTATCTTCGGCACGTTGTCCTCCCTAGACCCTCGCCAGCAGCCCGCCGTAGAGGGCCTCGAGCTCGTCCACGTTCTCCTGGACGGTCTTGACCGGTTCGATCCCGGCGCGCAGCCTCCGGAGCAGGCCAGGTTCCTCGATCAGGCGCCCGAGCTGGCGCGCGAGGTCGCGATGGTCCTCCAGCCCGAAGAGCAGCCCGTCCTTCTCATGCCTCACGAACTCGGACATCCCGCCCAGGTCGGTCGCCACCACCGGGATACCGGCGGCGAAGGCCTCGAAGATCACACCAGGACCGTTCTCGTACCAGCGGGAGGGCACGACGAGGACGTCCATCCCGGAAAGAACATTGCCTACCTCTTCGCGCGCGAAGGGACCGGCGAATTTGATCCTCCCGTCTCCCCCGGCCAGGGCGCGCAACTCCTTTACAAAGGGTTTGAACCTCTCCAGGTTCCCGTAGATATCGAGGGTCGCGTCTAGCTCGGGCTGGAGGTCTCTGAAGGCCCGGATCAGGACGTCACAGCCCTTGTGCGGCGCCAGGGTCCCTACAAAACCGACCCTGAGCGGCGGGGAGAAAGGCCTGTCCTCCCTGCGTATGCCCGAGGTGTTTATACCGTAGTGGGAGATCTCGATCTTGCCGGCCCCTATGCCGTTGGCGAGCAACAACTCCCGCATGAGGTGGGTGTAGACGATGATGTGGTCGACAAGCCCCATCTTCTCCCTGATGCGTTCGGGGCGCTCGTCGAGGGCCCTTACCTGGCGCAACGAATGAGATAGCTCCGATAGCCTGGTCCGTGAGAGGGCACCGGCGACCTTTATGGCGGCTGGCGGCGTCAGGTCGACCGCCTGTTTCATCCTGGTACCAGGGTATCTACTCGCTATGCAACGGATGCAGTGGGAGATCTCAGGCCCGGTGCACATCACCCCGTCGTGGCGTCTGAGGTCGACGACCGGGCAGAACGTCCAGAAGTCCGTCGCCGTGTACACGAGAGGCACGCCGAACTCCTTTATGGCGGGGATCACGCTCGCCGAGAGCCCCTGGAAGTGCTCGGCATGAACGATGTCGGGACCTACCTTTCGCATGTACTCGCTGGTCCTACCCGCCATGACCTCGTTCTCGTAATCCAGGCTGTAGGGTCGGGAGACACCCTCTTTGGGACGTCCGACCCTGCGCACCGGTATGCCCCCGAACTCGTAGTCCTCGACCTCTCCCGGCTCGATGTCGTTGCCTGGGATGCTCCGCTTGGGGGCGAGCACGTAAGGTTCGTGGCCCCTCGCCTTGAACTCCTGCACCAGCGAGAGCGTGACGGTCTCGACGCCGGCGTAATGCTCAGGGAAGAACTGGTGTGCGGCGAAGAGAACCTTCACGCCCTACCAGTCATACGACTTCTCATACCCGAACTCCACGAGCCGCCCGCCGGCCAGCTCCCTGTAGAGATCCCTGTCGCGCTCCGTGAAGACGTCCCTCCAGTCACCGGCGACGCCTTTCCTGAAGAAAGAGGCCGGGTCCTCCTCGCCCTGCCTGCGGCTCGAAGCCCGCTCGAAGCTGCTCGACCTCAGGCAGCGCTCTATCGTGCGATCCTCGCTGCCGGCCCCGAGGAACTCGAGAATCCCCCCGAAGACGGCGGGCGTATCGAGAAGGAGGTCTTCGTACCGGATCTCCAGGTATCTCTCGCCGTAGAGCGTTCTCCCGTCGTGACTACCTTTTCCCGTTCTGTATTCCCACCGGTGGGCCAGCTGGGCCAGCCGCTCCCGGGTGAAGATCGAACGCCCCTCGGAGAGGAACCTTTCCCCGTCTTCGGCGTAATCGTCGCGGATCCGGAGTTCTTCCGGCGTGAGGTCGAAGACACCCCCCTCCCTATCCCTTGCCAGCCGCCACCAGTGGTGCATCGCCGAGACCGCAACATCCCTGCCGTCCCTGACGATGTGGATTATCCTGGCGTCGGGGTAGATCTCGTGTATCTCATCAAGGTTCTCGGTGTGCTGGGGGCTCTTGTCTCCGACTATCCTGCGTCCCGTGCGGGCCACCTCCTTGGAGAGGAAGTAGTCGACCGAGAGCCGGCAGAGGTTCCTCAGGTCCTCGTCGTAGCCGTCCGACCACAGGTTCCAGGGCAGCGCGTGCCAGGTCTTCAACTCCCTGGAGACCGCGAGGGCGCGGGTGAGGCTGGAGACGGGCCCAGAATAGACGGGTATCTCCTCCCTGTCGTAGCCGCGTCCGAAGAAGCTGCCCTCCTGGCCGCAGGCGATCTCGGGGTGGTCGCTCAGGCTGTGGCGCAGCCAGGAGGTCCCTGAGCGCATCTCTCCTGCCACGAAGAACACCGTGTCATAATCCCCCGCGGCGACGGTCTGCCCACCGCGGGAGACGGAACGCGCTGCTGATACGGTGGCGCGTGCGGCGCTCATTGCCATCTCGTTGGAGAGCACCGCCCCGACCAGGCGGTCGAACCGTTCGTTCTTCAGCCGGTAGTCACGCAGGATCTCGACGACGCGTTCGAGGTTCATAGCGGAGATATTACACTCCTTTGCCGAGGATGCGGTGGAGCTTTGCGTGGAGTCTTGGGCTCAGGCGGGAGGTGGAAGGTACCCTGGCCCCAAGGTAGGCGCCGAGTTGGGAGGCGAGGGCGTAGGTCGCCGCTTCGAGCAGGAGTTTTGGTCTCCTTTCGGGTGTTGGGTCCTCGCGCCTGAGGAGGGTGTATACGTGGTGGGTCGAGTGGGGTATGCCGAGGGTCAGGCGCGGCAGGTTAGGCACCATGCGGGCCCCGAAGAGCTCGTCGAGGACGAGCTGGTCTACGTAGTGGCGTCTCAGGTCGTAGAGGGCGCCGCGCTCGTGAGAGTGGACGACGACAGAGCGGGGCTCGTAGATGATCGTGTACCCTGCTTCGACCACCTTCTTACCCCAACGCAGGTCCTCGGCGAAATCCGCCTTGCCGAACGGGAACTCCTCCCAGACCGAGCGGCGCAGGCAGGAGCTTACGTTGTCGAAGGCGGCTATGCGCCGCCTCTGGGCCGGCGGCAGGCCTTTGTAGGTCTCGGGGTCCTGGACTTCCTGCTTCCGCCTCTCGGAGTCTGCGACTGCGAGGTTGCCGACCAGCGCGCGGGTCATGACGCCGGCGTCGGGCCTTGGGACGTGGCGGCCGTAGACAGCTGCGACCCGCACGTCTTCGCGCAGGTTCTCGACCATGGTGGCCAGCCACCGTTCGTCGAGCGGCACGGCGTCCTGGACGGTAAGGGCCACGTATTCTCCTGATGAGAGCGAGATCCCGAGGTCCCTAGTCGCGCCGTGGTCGAAACCGGCCTTCGAAACGCTGTGCAAGAGTGCGCCGTGCCTCGCGGCGAGCTCCGCTGTGCCGTCGGTCGAGCCAGAGTCGACGACGACGACCTCGAGCTCGAAATTCCCCTCCTGCGCGTCGAGCTTGAGCAGCAGCTCCTCGAACCCCGGGCCGGCGTTGAAGGTGGGTACGACGACCGAGACCTGGTTGGCCAATATTACGGCGCTTCGCCGGAGTAATACTCTTCGAGCATGGGGGCCGTTATCCTCTCGACTTGCTTTATCTGCTTTGGGGTGAGGTCTTCCTGCCAGCCTCCTGGGGTGGCTTTGCGGTAGAACTTGCCCCCGCCCTTCTTCTTCTCGGGGATGTTCTCCCAGGAGTTCTTCTCGACGGCCCGGGCCAGCTCGCGTTCGTCCACTGGGATCCCGAGCGTCGAGTAGATGCGCCGCATGGTGCCGAGGGTGTCTGCCCTGAGGTCCTCGTATCGGACCATTACCTTGGGGCCCTTGTGCGCTTCGTATGCTTTCTTGGCGTTGCCCGCGTGTTGCATGTAGACGTTGGCCCAGCGCCTCGTGAACGCGTCGGGGTTGTTGTCTGGCAGCGAATCGCGCTTCCATCCGCCCTTGTCCTTGCGCTCGTAGAGCCAGTTTCCCTTTCTGGCCCCGTCGAGTGTGGAGGAAACCACGTCTCTCGGGTCCCGGATCAGGAGTATCATGCGGCTCTCTGGCAGGGCTTCCATAAGGAGGGGAGCACCGACCGAGCCGTTCGGCTCCTTGACTATGAGGTAATGGTCGGGGCCGAGGCGGGGGCGTGCGTAGCCAGCGCCGTCGAGCACGAAGTTTCTAATGGAGTGGATCCAACCCCTACGCGTCGCGTCGGCCATGACGAAGTCGGGGCGGACGAGGTTCGCCGTCTGCGCCCTGCGGTGGAAGTTGCCGAAGAGCTGGCCAACCATGGGCTCCTCCCAGACCAGGTGCCGGCTCGGATCTCCCATCATGCTCCTTAGCCACGTGCTGCCGCTGCGCCCCGAACCGAAGATCCAGACCATGTTCTCAGGCCTAACACCGGTGGTGGGAGCGATGCTCCTCCGCAATCCTGCGGCCCGCAGGGGGACCTCCCTGTACTTGCCGGCAAGCCAGCGGCGCCCCCGGCGCAGCGCGCTACGCGAGCCCTCGATCGTTCTCCTGATCCCCAACCCTACCAGCCGCCGTCCTTCTCGTAGCCGAGCCGGATCAACAGCTCTCCAGCCTCCTCTTTGTAGACCTGCCTGTCGATCTCGTCGAACAGGTTCTTCCAGTCGCCCGCTATCCCCTTGCGGTAGAAGGAGGAAGGGTCCTCCTCGCCCCGCTCGCGACCCTTCGAGAGCTTCTCGAAGCCCGCCTGGCTCACGCAGTGCTCCACCAGCGCCTCGTCCTTATCGACCCCGAGGAAGCCTAGCAACCTACCAACCTCCTCGTTTGGGTGCTCCAGCAGGTCTTCGTAGCGCACTTCCGTGTAGCGATCCCCGAATAGGGCCGGCCCGTCCTCGACGGCCTGGCCCACCCTGAGGCCCCAGTTCTCGGCGGCTTTCCTGAGCGTCTTCTCGGCGAACATCCCTTCGCCGGTCTCAGCGAGCTCTTGGGGGCTCCTGCGGTAGGCCTCGCTCCTGGCCAACTCCTCGGGCGAGAGCCTGTGCGT
>JBPCIR010000148.1:0-4223 GCA_051006095.1 Rubrobacter sp.
GCTGGCTCGATGAATCCGTGCGTCTCCGGATTGTCCGGGTCGGGACGATAGACGAGCCCATCGGACAGCTCGTCAGTCTCCAACTCCCACACGGGATCCTTTCCCCTGCCGCCCAACTCCCGCGGCAGTCGGATCGGCGGCAGGTTCTCCGGTGGGGGTGGGCTCACCGACACGCCACCCATCTCGGGCTCGACGCATCCGTCCTCGGTGATGGGAATGTCTACGTTGCACTTCGCGCCTAGCGTGCGTGCGCTCCACCCTGGTTTGGGTAGCTCGCCCTCGCCGGGCTTCATGGCCCGCAGAATGATCATCGGCGTTTCAGATCTTCCGCGAGTTCGTTCATGTACTTGCGCAGAACGCTGACGGCCGAGCATCCGCGCCGCCTTACCTCAAGCGTCCACAGGTAGCGCTCCTTGGCCGTCACGGTTAAGGTCATGTTCACCGGCTTGTGCGGCGCCGTCCCCATCTCGCCGGTACGGCCGCCCGGCACTATCTCGACCTCGCCGGTCCCGTGAGTGGACCGCGCTCATCCGTACTGGCCTCCAGTGCTATATCCACAGGTTCACCAAAAGGCGGGCGTGGTCCCGGGGTGCAAGTCAGCGTCCCGATCTTCGCGCACGATCTCCGAGGAGTCCGAGAAACGGCGGCCCGCCGCGCGGAACCGCTCCCGGATCTCACGGGCGCGGGCGCTAGGGTCCTTGTCGGCTGAGCGTATAACGTACTGACCCGTGGTCGCGCTACGGTAGACGGTACTGTCATTTGGTGTACCTCCCTTACGCATCCCGCTCCTAACGGCGCTCTTGGTTTTGAGCTTCTTGGCGGCCACTGCTGTTCACTTCCGCTCTTCGCCCAATTCTAGACCAAGTCCAGCCAGTGCAGGGAGGTTCGATATCTCATCAACCCTGCCCCGAATAAGCATGGGCAGGACATGAAGGGACTGCAGCGACCCAATCTGCGGGAGATTGGTATGCTCACCACGACCGATCGACACACCGGCACCGACAGCCCCTGCTGCCTTTCGGTCTATAGTTGAGTCTTGACAACAACCCAGGCGACATCCAACGGGATTAAGCGAACCAGCGAACTAATTCCGAGTATCAAAATGTGCGCATTTGCAGCACATTCCGAATGTAAACGGACGGTTGCGGATTTGTCGGGTCGCATTTGCACGGCGGAGGTCAGGGGTTCGAATCCCCTCGGCTCCACTCTGGGAAATCCGCAGTTTGAAGGTGAAATGTGAGAGGCCGATAGAGGCTTCAGAGCTTGTCCGGTGCCTCGTACTGCAATCGATACTGCAACGCGTCCTCCGAAGCGCGAGCTACGCTAGAACCTCGCACGAACGGCGCGGGGTTTGTCGCTGATAGGCTCCTTCGAGCGGTGGGCTTGGCAGCAACCCGCCGTTGACGGGTTCGGGTACGAGCGTCGGGTATCCTGTGGTCGTGAGCCGAAATCAGTGCTTGCCACACCAATCCGACCTGGGTATAGGAAGGTCAATTATCCGGGCCAGAAGGACGGACCGGCTGACTTGACTCTCCGTGTGGCATGCGCATATAGGTTGTGCCAAGTAATGTGTTGGTATGGCGAACTTGGGGGTTATGTGCCATAATCGGGGCATGGAGACGAATGAGAGACTGAAGGTGCGGGTCGGACCGCAGGGCAGGATCGTCATACCGGCGGCGCTACGGGAGGAGTTGGGCGTTGGTCCTGGCCAGGAACTTGTGGCCCGCGTCGAGGACGGCAGGCTCGTTCTGGAGCGGCGCGAGGACGTCGTCAGGCGGCTCAAGGGTCGCTTCGCCCACGTCCCCGCCGGCCGGGTGCTCTCAGAGGAGTTGATCGCCGAGCGGCGCGAAGAAGCGAGGCTCGACGAGGCCGAACGCGAAGCGGGGCTCGAGAACGAGCGCGGGACGGACGGCGGGCAGGGGTGAGCGCGGATGCTGGCGGGGCTGCCCAGGCTTCGGGCCCCACGGTGATCGACGCGTCAGCCGTGCTCGCATGGCTCAGGGACGAGCCGGGCTCTGACACGGTGGCCGGGCGCTTGGACGGCTCGTTCCTCTCCGCCGTCAACCTTTCGGAGGTCCTTCAGAAGCACCTGGCTGTCGGGACCCTCTCCGGACCGGAGGCGGCCGGGTTCGCCGGGGACCTCGCGTCCCTGGGCCTCTCCGTCGTGCCCTTCCGCGAGCGTGAGGCGGCCTTGGCCGCCGTGTTGTGGGACGAGACCCGCCGCCTCGGGCTCGGACTGGCTGACAGGGCGTGTATGGCTACCGCCGTGGGGTTCGGACTGCCGGCGCTCACCGCTGACCGGCCGTGGGCGGAGGTCGAGTGGAAGGGCCTGTCGGTAGAGCTGATCCGATGAAGGGACAGCACATCTTTCCCGGTGGTCGCGCCGCTACGAGCGTCGCCTCTCTTCGAGGCGGGGTCTACCTCTCTTCTTCGAAGCCCTCGAGGATGCCGGTCGACTGCCCGACCTCGATGAGGTGGCCGTCGGGATCGCGGATGTAGCAACGGATCTCCGCTCCCCGATCGATCGGCGGGGTTAGAAACTCGGCCCCACGGGCGCTCCACTCCGCATAGACCTGCTGGATGTTGGCGACCCGCAGGTTGAGGAACGCGCTCGAGCGCGATGGGTCGGCTGGCGGCTCGAGGGTGACATCGGGTTTGTCGTCCGTCGGTCCTCCACCGACGTTGAGGATCAACCAACTGTTGTGGAACTTCAAGATGACCGGGTCGCGCTCGTTGACGACCTCGGCGCCCAACACGTCGCTGTACCACTCGCGAGAGGTATCCTGGTCGCGCACGACGAGGAAGTGGGTGATGATCACGCCCTGACGAGGGGCGGGGAAGTCTTCACGATTCATCCTCTTCGACTCCTTCCTGTGCTGAATATTCGTGTCACTCTGGCCGCCGTGGGACGACCCTGGGCCCCCATCAGCCGTTCTCGCCGAGTCGTAGCCGATCGAGGATCGGGCCGATGCGTCGCCGGGCCTCGGCCCGATCGGTGAATGAATAGTAAGGTTGGTCCGCAGCGGCTACCGAGGGTACGACGACGTCAAACTCCAGGGTGCTGATCGACTCGAGACTCTCGATGTAGCGCTCCCGGTCGCTGACCCCGTCGAGCAGCGCCGCGACCCATTCGCCTCTGGGAAAGAAGAGCGTGTCGCCGGTAAACAGGCACCGATGTTGCCCCGTGTTCCAGAGGAAGGCGGTGGCACCGCTCGTGTGTCCAGGGGTCGGGATGACCTCGAAGTCGTCGTCCAGTCGGTGACGCTCTGAGAAGGTCTTGTCGACGTTGCAGGTCTCTGATACCGACCGTGCCTCCTCTTCGTGGCAGTGCAATGGGGCGCCGAATGTCTTGGCGACCCAGTCGCAGGCGGGCGAGGCCTCGTGGCGGTGGTTCAGGTATTGGCGTGAGAGGCCGCCGAGGTCGTTGATCTCCTCCACGTCTCGCTCCAGCGTGTCTGCCCTGTAGAGGAGCAGGTTGCCCCGATCGCGTTGCAGCAGGAAAGCCCGGATCTCCAGCGATGGCCCGAACCCGAGTGGCTCGGGGGCCGATGCGTACAGACCGGGGATCACTTCGTTCATCGCGCTTTTTCCTTTCCGGATTGCTCGTTTCCTTTGATGTTGCTACGCAAACCGAACGCGGCTATCAGGGCGATGATCAGGGCCGGGACCATCGCCAGGAAAGCGTCGGAGAAAGGAGCCGCGTCGAGTGTGTACAGCGGGTTTATTGCGCCAGAGCCAGCTTCTTCCCTGGCCGCCAGAAACGCCCCGATGATCGCTGGTCCCGTCCCCGCCCCGAGGAAAAAGGCCCCGGCGAAGATCCCCATCCCCGCCCCGACCTCGGACTCAGGGAGCGCGTTGGTCGCGGCGTTGGTGGCCGGGGCTTGGATGAAGGCGAAGCCGATACCAAGGCCCAACATCCCCATCGAGACCATGACCGGAGATGCTCCGGCGCCGAAGGTGGACAGGAAGAGGACCGAGATCCTCCCGTAGAGCGGAACGCCGATGGCGTAGGCGAGCGAATATCCGGTCACGACCCAACCCACCTGCGCCGACGAGGCGCCGAACTCCGCCCTCATGAGGGGTATAAGGACGTTGATCATCGTGGCCGTAAGCACGGTGACGAAAACCGATGAGGCGACCACTGCCAGGAAGAGCCTGGTAGACGTGGGCTTTTCCGCCCTGAGAGCTTCGCTTCCTGCGCTCATCGTGCGATCTCGGCGCGC
>JBPCIR010000149.1:0-10396 GCA_051006095.1 Rubrobacter sp.
GAGAGGGGGTAGGGTGAGAACGATACTGTGTTACGGGGACTCGAACACGTGGGGCTCTGATCCCGAGACCGGGGAGCGGTTTACCGAGGACGTGCGCTGGCCTGGGGTGCTCAGGAAGAGGCTTGGCGACGAATACCGTGTGATCGAGGAGGGCTTGCCTGGCAGGACGACGGTGAGGGACGATCCCATAGAAGGGGACCACAAGAACGGCAGGACTTATCTGATGGCGTGCCTCGAGTCGCACCGTCCCCTCGACCTGATCACGCTCATGCTTGGGACCAACGACCTCAAGGGGCGCTTCGGCAGCTCCGCCTCGGACATCGCGCAGGGGGCCGCCAGCCTGGCTGACATGATGCTGAGGAGCGGGTGCGGGCCTGATAGCGGACCTCCTATTGTAGTCTTGATCTCCCCTCCAGTGGTCGCGACGCTCACCGACATGGCGCAGATGTTCGAGGGGGCGGAGGAGAAATCCAGGCAGTTCGCCGGGCATTACGAGCGCTTCGCCGAGCAGCATGGGTGCGAGTTCTTCGACGCCTCAGAGGTCATCGTCTCCAGCGACGTAGACGGCATCCACCTCGACGCCGGCGAGCACGGAAAGCTCGGCGAGGCCGTCGCCGCCCGCATAGCAGAGATCCTGGGATGAAAAAGAGCTTGAAGGCTCTGCTGGTCGGCGGGCCGATGTACGACCCCCTGTACACGCGCATCGCGGAGTTCGAGGAGCGCGAAGGTTTGAGGGTCGAGACGGTAGTCGCCCCGACGCACCCAGACCTCAACGAGCGGATCGAAGACGAGTTCGCGTCGGGAGCCGCCTCATACGATCTGATCTCGACGCACACCAAATACGCCCCGAGCCAGTGGCAGTGGCTAACCCCGCTCGACGACGACCTGGACGATGGTGACCTGGAACCCTTTACTTCGCGCACGCTAGAGCTGGCGCGCATAGGCGGACGTCTCTACAGCGTACCGCGCAACCTTGACGTGAAGCTTCTCCTGTATCGTACCGATCTCATGGAGGATCAACCTTCCTCGTGGGAGGACCTGCTGGAGACCGCGTCGCGTCTGAGATCCGACAGCCTCTACGGCTTCGCTTTCCCCGGCAAGGAGTCGGGACTCTTCGGCCACTTCTTCGAGCTGCACGCGATGGCCGGAGGCAGGATGTTCGAGGAAGAGGGTCCGCCTGCGCCTCGCCTGGACGACGAGGCGGGCCGCTGGGCGCTCGGGCTGCTCGAAGATCTCTACCAGAGGGCCGCGCCCCCGGAGACACCGGACTGGCACTACGACGAGGTCGCTTCCTGCTTCCGTGAAGGCAGGGCCGCTATGAGCACCGACTGGCCCGGCGGCTTCTACACCTACATCGACCCTGGGCAGAGCGCCGTCGTGGACCGCTTCGACGTGGATCTCTATCCCGAAGGGTCGTCCGGGCGCCACATTTACTCGAGCTCGCACACCTTCGCCATCCCTGCCACGGTCAGAGACCGTGCGGCAGCTATCGAGCTCCTTCGCTTCTTGACCTCGCGTGAGTCGCAGGCGTACGAGGCCACGCTAGGAACCCTTCCAGCACGGAGCGACTCCCTGCAAGACGTACGTTCCGAAGCAGGCCCACTCGCAGAACGGCGCTGGGCTTTGCTCGAGAGGGCGCAAGAGGCTGCGCTAGTCCCGCCCAAACACGCGAACTATCCAGCGGTCGAGGACGCCATCTGGGAGGGTATCAGGGAAGCGCTGCTGGGTAACACGAGCATAGAGAAAGCGCTGGAAGACACTGAGGCCGCGGCGCGTCATGCGGCAGAGGGCGCGTAGAGGAGGAATGGTGGAGAACAGAGTCGTTGACCCTGCGTCGAGGAGACCCCTGGGCGCTACTGGTCTCCCAGTCTCTCCGCTGTGCGTCGGATGCGCGCCGATTGGGGACATGCCCGAGACCTTCGAGTATTCAGTGGACGAGGAGCGGGCCGGCGAGACACTGAGGGCCGTCTTCGAGAGTCCGATCAACTTCCTCGACACTGCGGCCTCGTACGGCGACGGGGAGAGCGAACGCCGCATCGGCGAGATGCTCGGAGAGATGGGCGGATTGCCCGAGGGCGTAGTGCTGGCCACCAAAGCGGACCGGGACCTCACGACCGGAGACTTCTCCGGAGAGCAGATGCGACGCTCCGTCGAGCGATCCCTGCGACTACTTGGCATGGAGAGGCTCCAGCTTGTCTACCTGCACGACCCTGAGCACGAGAGCTTCGATCACATAATGGCTCCAGGTGGGCCTGTCCAGGTCCTGACAGGCCTAAAGGAAGAGGGAGTGATCCAACACCTCGGCGTCGCAGGGGGCCCGATAGACCTCATGATCCGCTTCGTAGAAACTGGCCTCTTCGAGGCCGTCATCACGCACAACCGCTACACGCTCGTGAACCGGGCCGCTGACCCTCTCTTCGGCGTTGCCGCAGAGCGCGGAGTAGCAGCACTCAACGCCGCCCCCTACGGCAGCGGCATCCTGGCCAAGGGCCCCGACGCCTACGCCCGCTACGAGTACACGGAGGCCCCCAAAGAGATGGTCGAACGGGTCCGAGCCATGCGGGATGCCTGCCTGGAATTCGACGTTCCCCTGGCGGCCGCGGCTTTGCAGTTCTCACTGAAAGACCCCCGCATAGTCTCGACCATCGTCGGCATGAGTCGCCCCGAGCGGGTGCAACAGTCGCTGGATCTCGCCGCCCATCCGATACCGGCCGAACTGTGGGAGCGAATAGACGCGCCGGTTTCCCCAGACGGTTAGGGTGACCGGCGTAACTTCTCATGTTACTCTCAGGTTCGCGTCCTATGCTTCACCCAAGCATCGGACAGAAGGAGGTGAAGAAATGCACGCGAGAGCAATAAACATAAAGACGGGGCTTGTAGCGGCGGCGGTCGCGATGTTGCTGCTCCTCGGGGCAGGCGTGGCTTATGCTACCGGTGGCGACTCCTCGGCTCAGCCGACCGGAGACAACATCGAGAAGGCGAAGAGCGCCGCGCTCGACCACACCAAAGGTGGCAGCGTTACGGAGACCGAGGTCGGCGACGAAGAGGGCTACTACGAGATCGAAGTTACCAGCGACGACGGCACCCAGGCCGACGTCCACCTCGACCGCGACTTCAACGTCCTAAGCACGTCGGCGGATAACGAAAGCCCCGACGACAAGGACGAGCCCAACGACGACTGAACCCGAACTATTGTGGCCAGCAGAGAGGCCGGGGTAAGATACCCCGGCCTTCTTGCAACCTCCACACCGAAGCTCGTAGAGATCGAGTAGCTGAAGTGCTCTAATCCATCAACTGGCCGCCGTTGACCTCGATGATCTCACCTACCAGGTAGTCGGCTGCAGGAGAAGCGAGGAAAGCGACGACCTCTGCTGTCTCCTCGGGGGTGCCTTCGCGTCCCATCGGGATGGCGTTTTTCAGGTTCTCACGTACGTCGGGGGGCGTGAAGCGGTCGTGGAAGGGGGTGGTTATTACGCCTGGGGCGACCCCGTTTACCAGGATGTTCTCGGAGACGAGTTCCTTGGCCATCGCGCGGGTCAGGGTGCTTACGCCGCCCTTGGCCGTGGCGTAGGCGACCGAACCAGGACCGCCGCCGTTGCGGGCCGCGATAGAGGTCATGTTGACGATCCTGCCGCCCCCCTGCCGCCTCATGATCGGCAATACCGCCCGCGAGACCAGATAGACGCTCTTCAGGTTCACGTCCATCACCCTATCCCAGAGATCGTCGGTCATCTCGGATAGACTTCTGCGTTCGATCAGGGACCCAGCGTTGTTGATCAGGACGTCCAGCCGCCCGAAACGCTCCTCTATCTCCCGGACCATCCGCCCGACCTCGCCCGTGTCAGAGACGTCGCCCCCGACGAGCGAAGCCTCCCCGCCTGAGGCTTCGATCTCCTCGACCACCCCCCGCGCCTCATCCTCGCTCGCGTTGTAGTGGACCACCACGCGGCGTCCCTGCCCGGCGAGCGCCACGGCGACGGCGCGTCCGATCCCCGTGCTGCTCCCCGTCACCCACGCGACCTCGTCCGAGAAAGCCATGCGACCGTTACCTCCCTGTAAGCTATCTTCTCTACAATTGCTGCTCCGGTAACATAATGGTTCCGGGTGGGGAAAACAACGCGGGAGGCGGGCCCAAGGGGGCCGGGACTCAGATGCCGGGAAGACGGCTCCACAATTTTGCGAGCTGTCTTAGTCGTGCAATGAGCTAGATCTGAGGAGAATCTCCTGCTCGGGCCGCTCCGTCCGATTTCTCGAAGACGCGCACGACACCGGAATCGTCCTCCTCGCCGAGCCCGAGCGAGGATCCCACCTCGTATAGTCTGTGCGCAGCGTCGGCAAGCGGCGTCTGGAAGCCTTGCTCTCCCGCGGCCTCTCGCACCAATCCCATGTCCTTGACGAAGATGTCGAGGGCGCTCTTCGCGGGGACGAACTCACGCTCAAGCATACGTTCACCCCTGTCCTCGAGCATGAACGAGTTGGCCGCCCCGTGCCGGATCGTCTCGAATACCGACCTGGGATCGAGGCTCAGCGCCTCCGCGTAAGCGAGCGCCTCTCCCGCCGCCGCGATGTGCACCCCGCAGAGCAGTTGGTTGACCAGCTTTACGGACTGCCCGTCCCCCACCGATCCGCCGCAATGCGCAACCGTCGACCCCATCGCCGCGAGCAGGGGCCTGACCTCCTCGAACAAGTCAGCAGGACCGCCCACCATGATGAGCAAATCTCCGCGCTCGGCCCGTGCCACCCCACCGCTGACGGGCGCGTCGAGCAACCTTACCCCGCGCCCGGCCAATCGCCCTTCGATCCCGCGAACCACCTCGGGTCCGACCGTGCTCATGACTACAACGGCGGACTCCGGCGACAGGGTCTCGGCTGCGCCATCTCCTCCGAACAGAGCGTCTTCGATCTGCTCCGCGTTCACGACCATCAGGACGAGCGCTTCGGCTCCCTCGGCCGCCTCTCGCAGCGAGCCCGCGCACCTGGCCCCCAGCTCGACCAGGGGATCAGCATTCTCGGGGCGTACGTCGAAGACCGAAAGGTCGAAGTCGGCGGAGACGATCCTCTTCGCCATCGGGGCGCCCATCGCCCCCAGTCCTATGAATCCGGCGCTTTGCATCTATCCCTCCCTGAGTATCTCGATGACCCTTGCCAACGAGTCCTCCTCGCCTACGTTACCGGCGAAGATGACGTAGGGTAGCCCCGGAAAGGCGCTGTCCTCAGGCAGGATCCAGACGGATATTATCCCTGTGAGCATCTGGCCGGCCACCTCTGCCCGGCGTACTCCGAGACCGCGGGTACCGACGTCGCTCGACGTGATGCCTCCTTTGGCCACCACGAACGCCAGAGGCAGCCTCCTGTCCACCCGCTGCATCACCTCCACAAGCGCATCGGAGACCAAGACCCCGATCTCCAGCCCCGTCGTGCCCGCGCCGCTGCGTACGACCTCCCTGCTCGTGTAAACCACGACTTCAGCCTCGACCAGCCCCAGGTTGACCTCCGAAAACACCCTATCCAACTCCCCATCCCGTGCACCCGCGTCGAGCAACCGCGGCACAGAGAGCTCGACAGGCCGTACGTCCGAAAGCGCGAGCGCGTGTTCCAACTGGCGCGTGGTCATCTCGACGTGGGAGCCAACCAGCACGAGCCCATGCCCCTGCCGCGGGCGAGACCCGTACAACTCCCCCGCACTCAAGGGTCCTTTCTCTGAGATGCCGCCGCGCACCCGCACGAAGGAAGGCCCCGTACGGTAGAGGAAGCGCTTACCCTTCTCCTCCGCGTCGAGCAGGCCGATGACGAAGACCTCGAGGTCGGCGTACGAGGCCGCGTTGACCACGACGGACCTGCCGCCGCTTACGCCGAGCAGGATCTCGGCGACCCGTCCAGGCCCGCCCTCCCTGATATCCGCGAGCCCCACGCTCGCGACCTCAGCGGCCTGTATGCGGCCAGTCGTCTTCTCCTCGACCCACGCGGCGAGGTTCGAGGATGAGTACCCGAAGCTGGCGTCGCTGGCGAACTCCGTCTCTCCCGCTGGCACGAGCCTCTCACCCTGGCGTACCCAGTGGATGCCGTTCACGGTGAGGCGGCCTGCCTCGATGTAGCAAGGGCACAGGACGACGCCGTCGAAGCCTACCCTGAGCGCCTCCCCCAGTGCCTCGGTCTCGGCAGGGTAGTGGCCGCGCAGGGTGGAGTCGCTGCGGCTTACGATGTCGAACTCCTCACCAGCTTGTTCCGCCGCCGACGCGAGGTTGCCCGAGATCTCGCGGTTCATCCTGGCGGCTTCCTCTTCGGGGAAACTGCGCGAGTTGGTAAGGATATAGAACGTGGAGGAGGGCTGCTCCAGCGCCCATCGCAGGTCTTCGACGGACCACGTCGTCAGGACGGGGACGCCGTGGACGGTCTGGGTGCCCGTCGGGTCGTCGTCGAGTACCGCAAGGCGCCTGCCGCTCTCGCTTATCTTGCGCCTGATCCTCTCCAAGGCGTTGGGCACACGCAGTTCGGGCGGCTGCGAGGCCAGGTACTCCCTTGCCTCGACTGGTCCCGGCGGCTCATTCAACGAAGAACCACCCACACTCGCATCGTCTCAGCGTCTAACGAACTTTCCATCAGTGGTTGTGGCGTGGTGTCTTCGAGGCGATACCACGGTACTTCAGCGCGGCTTCGAGCACCCCGCCGCCGTCGAGTTGATCCACGGAGGCGCGGTAGATCTCTTGCCAGGGCGTCTGGCTCTCGGGGAAGTCAGGGATACCTTCCTCTCGCTTGCGGCGTTCTATCTCCTCATCGGAGACGAGCATGTCGCAGCGTCCGGAACCCAGGTCGATGCGGATGGTATCCCCCGTCCGCACCCAGGCCAGGCCGCCTCCGGCGGCGCTCTCCGGCGCGGCGTTCAGGATCGAGGGGCTATCCGAGGTGCCCGACTGCCTGCCGTCGCCTATGGTGGGCAGGGTGTTGATCCCACGCTTGAGGAGTGAGTCGGGGGGCTGCATGTTGACGACCTCGGCCGAGCCAGGCCACCCGACGGGTCCCGCGCCCCGGATCACCAGAATGGAACGCTCGTCGATATCCAGGTCGGGGTCGTTGATGCGGTCGTGATAGTCATCCGAGCCGTCGAAGACGACCGCGCGACCCTCGAACATATCCTTGTTGTCAGGATCTCCGAGGTAGCGTTCGCGGAACTCGTCTGAGATCACACTTGTCTTGATGATGGCGAAGTCGAATAGGTTGCCGGATAGGACCCTAAAGCCCGCGCGCTCCTGCAACGGTTCGTCGTAGGCTGTGATCATCTCGCGGTCGATGCTCTCTCGCCCGGCGACGCTCTCGGCCAGGGTCCTGCCCGTGACGGTCATCGCCCCGCCGTCGATCTTGCCGGCCTGCAGGAGCTCATTGACAACGGCCGGCACGCCGCCCGCGCGGTGGAAGCGCTCGCCCAGGTACTCGCCAGCCGGCTGCATGTTGACGAGCAGAGGCACGTCGTAGCCTAACTCCCAGTCGGAAGGTTCGATCTCGACGCCGGCGTGGCGCGCCATGGCCATGATGTGCGGCTGGGCGTTGGTCGACCCGCCTAACGCCGTGGTCGCGACGATCGCGTTCAAAAAAGACTCGCGTGTCAGGATCTTCGAAGGGCGCAGATCCTCGTGGGCCATCTCCGCGATGCGCTTCCCGGTGTCGTAGGCCATCTGGCCACGCTCGCGGTAGGGCGCGGGGATCGCCGCGCACCCTGGCAGCGATAGGCCAATCACCTCGGTCAGGGCGTTCATGGTGGAGGCCGTACCCATGGTGTTGCAGTGGCCCGCCGACGGCGCGGAAGCCAGGGCCGTCTCGAAGAACTCCTCCTCGTCGATCTGGCCCGCTGCCAGACGACGGCGGCTCCTCCAGATGGCCGTGCCGGAACCTACCAGCTCACCCTCGAAGTAACCGTCGAGCATAGGACCGCCGGAGAGCACGATGGCCGGGATGTCCACGGTCGAGGCGGCCATGATCGCCGCCGGCGTCGTCTTGTCGCAGCCTGTCGTAAGCACCACGGCGTCGATAAAGTAACCGTAGAGGATCTCGACGAGCCCGAGATAAGAGAGGTTGCGGTCCAGCGCGGCGGTCGGCCTGCGGCAGTTCTCGTTGATGGGATGCACGGGGAACTCCATCGGGATCCCACCACCGTCGCGTATCCCGTCGCGCACGCGAACAGCGAGCTCCACGTGGTGCCTGTTGCAGGGCGAGAGGTCGCTTCCGCTCTGGGCTATCCCGACCACAGGCCTGCCGGAGCGCAACTCGTCAGGTGTGATCCCATAGTTCATAAAGCGCTCTAGATACAGCGCGCTCTGGTCCTTGCGATGGGGATCATCGAACCAGTCGCGCGAGCGGAACCGGCGTGGGCTACCGTTATCCGAAGTCATGGCAGATCTCCTTGTCGAGTCTTCATCCTACTCATCGACCTGTGAGACGGGAGGTGTCGCCGTCGAGGTCTTGCCGAGGGCCTGTATCGCGGTCGGGATCATGATCAGCTCAGGGACGTAGGCGCGGGGCGGGAGGGTCGCGAGGAAGAGGCATGCCCGGGCGACATCCCCGGGCTCGAGGGCGGCGTCGCGGACCTCCTTAGGGGGCGGCTCGGGGCGGTTGTCCAGGATGGGTGTATCCACTATGCCTGGCAGGATCGAGGTGAAGCGCACGCCGTTTACGTGTTCCTCGAAACCGGCGGCATGCGCAAGCTCGACCATCCCGGCCTTCGAAGCCTGGTAGGCAGGGCCCGAAGCGTCGGGCCACCGTCCCGAGACGCTGCTGATCAAGACGACCAAGCCTTGCGAAGCCCGCAGGTAGGGCAATGCCGCCCGGATCGCGTAGAAAGCGCCGCTGAGGTTCACCGAGATCATGGCGTCCCACCCATCGGCCGTTAACTGCTCTAACCGCCGCTCGGGGACGTTCATCCCGGCAGCAACGACTAGTATGTCTATCCCTTCGGATTCTCCTACCTCTTCGACGGTACGCCAGACGGCCTCTTTATCCGAGATGTCGAGCGCGTGCGCAGCGACGTTACGCCCCTCTACGCCCTCTTGTATAGCTTCGTTGCGGCGGGCGGCGGCGTGGACAGTGGCTCCGACGTCGGCGAATAGGTTGGCTGTGGCGAGCCCGATACCGCTGCTCGCCCCTATGACGAGCGCAGTCTTCCCCGAGAGGTCCGCGCCTTCCACTATTCCCCCGACTCCGCGAGGAAGACTTTGATCTGCGCCGAGGGCCCACGTACCAACTCGGCGAACGCCCCAGGTCCCTCCTCCAGCGGCAGGACGGGCGGCAGCCCACCGATACCGGCTTTGCCTTCGACGAGCCATTCGAGCGCCTGCTCGTAGTCTTCCGCCGTATACGCGTACGAGCCCTGCAGGTCGATTTGCCCCCGCACGACGTCGTGGAACCCGAGGGTGGTGTCGTCGTCGTGCAAACCTACGTACACGACCCTTCCGCCGGGCCGCAGTAGACCGAGGGCCATCCGCCGCGTGGCCTCGGCGCCGACGGCGTCTATGACCAGGTCGGCACCGAGACCTTCTGTTGGCCCCTCCAGCGCGTCATGTGCCCCCTCGCCCGACTCGTGGGCCGCGCTCGCTCCGAGGGCGAGCGCCTGCTCGCGACGCGCTTGCACGGGCTCGACGGCGTGTACCTCGGGGATCCCATCGAGGACCGCGGCCTGCAGGCACATCAGGCCGATGGTGCCGGCCCCGATCACGACAGCGTGCTCCGCGGAACCATCCGCGAGCCCGAGCCTCGCGGCGTGAACGCCGTTGGCGAGAGGCTCGGCGAGGGCGCCCGTGCGCGCCTCGACGCCATCGGGCAGCGGGTAGACGTTCGCCGCGGGCGCGAGCGTGTACTCGGCGAAGCCGCCGGGAGAGTGGATGCCGACGAGCCTGCGGTTCGGGCATAGATTGGTGAGCCCTTCCAGGCACAGGTGGCACGTCCCGTCGGAGGAGAGCGGGTTCACGGCCACGAGTCGGCCGAGGAGATCCTCATCGGCCCCTTCGCCTACCTCAGTAACAGTACCGGCGAACTCATGGCCCATCACGAGGGGTGGGGTACGGTTGCCCATCCTGCCGAGGTAGCCTTCTATCTCCGAGCCGCAGATCCCCGCTGCTGTAGGGCGAACGACGACAGTCCCCGGCTCGACTTCCGGCTCGGGCATCTCCTCTACCGACATCTCCTCAGGCCCGTGCCACACGATACCCTTCATGTTTCCACCTTCCCGTTGCGAGTGTCCCTGACCGATTATCTTACTCTCGAAACCGTCGCGCTGCGATCAGCGCGGCACGAGCGCGACGGCCCTCACGGGCGAGCCCGAGCCGCCTTTGATCTTTAGCGGCAACGCGAGAAAGAGGCAGAACGGCGGCAACCGGTCCAGATTCTTCAGGTTCTCGACGATGTACAC
>JBPCIR010000150.1:0-5069 GCA_051006095.1 Rubrobacter sp.
CTGGACGGGCGGGTCGAGGGCGAGGAGGAGCTCGGCAAGGTCTCCGTCGTCGGGACGGGGATGCTCAACCGCCCTGGCTACGCGGCGCGGATGTTCGCGACGCTCGGGGAGGCCGGTATACCCATAAGGCTCGTCTCTACCTCAGAGATACAGGTGACTTGCGTATTGCCGGCAGGAAGGGTAGAAGAAGCGGTGAGAGTTTTGCACAAGGACTTCGAGTTGGAGGAGAGAGATGTTTAGCGGCGCGTTCACTGCCCTCGTCACACCTTTCAGGAACGGGGAGGTAGACGTCGAGGCCCTCGAAGGCATGGTCGAGTTCCAGATACAGGGCGGCATCCACGGCCTCGTCCCCTGCGGGACCACGGGCGAGACCCCGGCCATGAGCGAGGAGGAGGACCGCCGCGTCATAAGTACCGTGGTCAGGGTCGCGGACGGGCGGGTGCCCGTCGTTGCGGGCTCCGGATCCAACAGTACGGACATGGCGATCAAGTACACGGCGATGGCTGAGGAGGAGGGCGCCGACGGCTCTCTGCAGGTCGCCCCTTACTACAACAAGCCGACCCAGGAGGGCCTGTACAGGCACTTCGCCACGATAGCGGAGAGCACGGAGCTGCCGATCATCCTCTACAACATCCCTGGCCGGACGGCCGTGACCGTCTCAGCCGAGACCATAGCCCGCCTCGCCGAGCTCCCCAACATCGTCGGCGTGAAAGAGTCGACCCTCTCCATGAACATGGTGAGCGACATAAAGAGCCTCTGCGGAGAGGAGTTCGCCATCCTCTCCGGGGATGACCCTATGACGCTCCCCATGATGGCCCTCGGCGGGCAGGGTGTGATCTCCGTCGCCTCCAACGTCGCCCCGGCGGCGGTCTCGGACATGGTGAGGGCCGTGCTCGATGACGACTGGGAGAGGGGCCGCGAGCTTCACTACGATCTGCTGCCGCTCTTCCGCGCGCTCTTCGTCGAGACGAACCCGATCCCCGTCAAGACTGCGGCTTCGATCCTCGGCCTGTGCTCGGACGAGATGCGGCTGCCCATGATCCCGCTCCAGGGCGAGAACCTTGACACCCTCCGTCGCACGATGGAGGAGTCGAACCATCTCCTCCCAACGCCCGAGGAAGTTTGACCAGGATAGCCGTGATAGGGGCGGCCGGCCGCATGGGACGCGAGATCTGCCGGGCTTCCCTCGAAACGGATGGGATCGAACTCTCAGGCGGCACGGTCGGACCTGGCGCCCCCGAGCTAGGCTCCGACCTCGGCGAGCTCTGCGGATTGGGCAGGACAGGAGTAACAGCCACGGAAGCCCCGCCCGAATCCGCCGAGGTCCTGATCGAGTTCACCACCCCGGAAGCGACCGTAGAGCACCTCTCCTATAACAAACCGCACGTCATCGGGACGACGGGCCTCTCCGACGAGCAGCTGGCGAGGGTCGAGGAGGCTTCGCACAGCGTCCCCATCGTACGCGCCCCGAACATGAGCATCGGGGTGAACCTCTTGCGCGAGGTGGTGCGCGAAATCTCGTCGAAGCTCGGCGAGGACTACGATATCGAGGTCGTGGAGGCCCACCACAGGAGCAAGAAGGACGCGCCCTCGGGAACAGCCCTGTTTCTCGCGCACGCAGCCGCCGAGGGCAGGAAGAGAAACCTGGACGAGGTCGCCGTCTACGGGCGGGAGGGCGTCTCGCCCCGCAAGAGCGGTGAGATCGGCATCCACGCCCTGCGCGGCGGCGCGGTAGTCGGGGAGCACCGGCTCATCTTCTACTCGGGCGGAGAAGAGGTCGAGGTCATCCACCGCGCACTCTCCCGCCGCACCTTCGCCGACGGATCTCTGAGGGCCGCCCGATTCGCCGCGAACGCTCGGCCTGGCTTATACTCCATGGCCGACGTGCTCGAGGAGGACACATGACCGACGCTTGGTTCGCGAACCGCCCTCACCGCGGCTCCGGGCCGGGCTCGTCCTCCCCCGGTGAGACCAGGGTCTCGACCCAGCCCACATCAACGCCCAGACTGCTCGCTATCTCCCTATCAGAGTGGCCGAGCAGCCGCAGTCGTTCGACCTCCTCTGCCAGGCAGACTTCGCCGCGGTCTTCCAAGCTCTCTCCTCGACTTCCAGGCGATGCTACGATGGTCTTCTGAGGATACCATGGGTGGGGTCAGACGGACGAGGGCAACTTCAGGCTCATGCCAGGATAGATCTCATACCCTGAAAGATCATTCGCCTCGCGGATAGCCTCCACCTTCGGCCTCGGGTCCTCCCAGACCGCGGTGTGATCTATGGCTATCTCCCAGAGCGTGTCTCCTGGCGCGACGGTGTAGTGTGCGAACTGCGGCTCAGCCCCGGCCACGCCACCCACGTACAGAGCCACGGCGAAGGCGGCGGCGACTAACAAGGCCCCCAGCCTGCGGCGACGATATTTTGCGCGGTCTGTTCTCACAAGGGAACTATAAGGGAGGGCACGTCCGATCCCAACGGTATTTTCTCGCCGCCACCATGCACCTGCCGTCCGGTAGAATCCCATTCATGCGTTTCACGAAAATGCAAGGCTGCGGCAACGATTTCCTCATCTTCGACCCCGGCGAGGTCGAAGGGATAGATCTGCCTGGCCTCGCCAGAAAGGCCTGCGACAGGCACTTCGGCGTCGGGGCCGACGGGATCCTCATCCCCGCTCCCTCGGGGACCGCCGACCTCGAGATGGTCTACCTGAACTCTGACGGCTCGCCCTCAGAGATGTGCGGCAACGGCCTGCGCTGCCTGGCCCGCTACGCGAAGGACCGCGGTATGGTCGAGGGCGAAGCCATGACTATCGCCACCGGCGCAGGGGTCAAGAAGGTCCTCCTTTTCGAAGACGGCTCTTCGCGAGTAGACATGGGGACACCCCGCTTCGACACCGAGGTCGGGGTCGGCAGCTACCACTTCCTGCGCGTCTCGATGGGCAATCCGCACGCGGTAGCCTTCCTGGAGAGCGAGGCCGCGGTCGAAGCCCTGGACCTCCCCACTATCGGACCACCTGTCGAAGAGAATCCCGTTTTTCCCGAGAAGACGAACGTAGAGTTCGGGTTCGCGCGGGGCGAACACGACGTCAGGATGAGAATATGGGAGCGCGGCGCCGGCGAGACCCTCGCCTCGGGGTCAGGCTCGTGCGCCGTCGCTGTAGCGGCAGTCAAGCAGAGTCTCGCCCAGAGCCCCGTCAACGTACACCTGGACGGCGGCATAGTAGAGATAGAATGGTCCGGCCAAGATGAGCCCGTATACATGAAAGGCCCCGCCGAATACGTCTGCGACGGAGAGCTGTTGCCTGAAAAACCGCTCACTTGATCTCCACCAGGCCGTGACGGGCGGCGAACACCAGAGCCTGAATCCGCGAGTGCACGCCCAGCTTGTTCAATATGTTCATCATATGGGTGCGCTCGGTATCCACGCTCATGTGCAGTTTGGCCGCGATCTCCTTGTTCGAGAGGCCTTCGGCGAGCGCTTGCAGGACTTCCCTTTCGCGGGGTGTGATCTGCTCGATGCTCGCGCGCGCCTCTACCTCTTCTTCGCGGTTCTGCCCGGCAAGGCGGAGCAGCGCGATCAGCTCTTCCTCGGAGAGGAGGGTATCGCCTTCGCCGAGGAGTCGCGTGGCATCGAGTATCTCCTCGACATCGGCCGACTTGTGCAGGACGCCGGCCGCCCCGGCCTCGACCGCCCTGGCATGCTCCGCCCTATCCAGGCTCGCGGTCAGGACGAGCGCCGCGAAGTCCGGGTTGGCTTCGCGTAGCTCCTCGATCAACTCGGTGCCCTCTCCGTCCGGCAGTGTGAGGTCTATGACCCCGAGGTCGGCCTCAGAGCCGTCCATCGCCCCGCGCGCCTCGGCGAGCGTCCCCGCCTGGGCGACCACCTCGAACTCGGGCTGCTGATCGAAGACGAACGCGAGCGTTTGACGGAACGAAGCGTGATCCTCCACAAGCAAGATTCGCTGCATTTCCTCCCTTCGCGGACCTCTCTTGCTATTCTACGCACGAAAACAATATACCAGCTTTGACGGCCTGGATGCCGCCCTATCTCAGGTGTTCGAGAGTTCTCCGGCTTCTCCGCCCGTCAGGACGGCCAGCTCCACCCTGAGAAACACGCGGGTTCCCACGCCCTCCCTGCCCTCCACCTCAAGGTCTCCACCGAGCCCGAGGACGCGCTCGCGCATCCCCGTGAGCCCCATCCCGTAGGGCGTCTCGGACCCGAAACCGCTGCCGTCGTCCTCGATCTCCACGAGGACCTCGCCGTTCACCACTCCGAGGGTGACAACCGCGTGCCTGGCGCCTGAATGGCGCCTGACGTTAGCCAGTGCTTCCTGGACGACGCGAACCACTTCGACACCGGCAGGCCCGGAGATGGTGGCCGGGAACCCTTCGTCCACGACAAGCTCGACCTGGCACCCGTCGCCGATCTGGCGGTTCAGTTCGACGATCGACTCCACGGCGTGGACTAGAGGCCGTTCCCTGACGCTCTCTAGCCGCAGTTCGTAGATCGCGTCGCGCAGGCCCCCGACCGCCCTTTTGAGCGCTTCTACCTGGCGTCCTGTCTCTTTCCCGCGGTCCAAACCCTCGGGCATCCTCCGGAGAACCTGCATCGACTGCAGGGCGTACGTAAGGTCCTGCAAGACGACATCGTGCAGCTCGCGGGCTATCCGGCGGCGCTCGACCTCCCTGATCTCGCGCAGGGCCTCCTCGGCCCGCTTGCGCTCGGTAATGTCCTCTACAGTTCCCTCGTAAACCGAGATACCTCCATCGTCGTCATAGACGGCCCGTGCGTTGGCCGAGATCCATACGAGGGTCCCGTCCTTACGGTGCATCTGTACCTCGAACCCGCTCACATAGCCATCCCGCAGCGCGAGCTGGTAGAACTCCTCCCTGCGTCCTGGCTCTACGTAGAGCTGGTCCCTGATGCTGGAGATGGCCCCGAGCAGCTCCCCGGGAGACTCGTAGCCGAATATCCTGGCCATCGCCGGGTTCGCCGTCAAGAAGCGGCCGTCGACCGTTGTTTGGAAGATTCCTTCGACGGCGTTCTCGAAGATCGAACGGTACTTCTCCTCGGCC
>JBPCIR010000151.1:0-3032 GCA_051006095.1 Rubrobacter sp.
TCGATAATGGTGGAGCCGGTGGTGCCGACGCCGCAGACGACGACGTGGTCGCGTCTGGGCACCGGGTACTGGCCCAGCGCCCGGACGAGCCGGGCTCCGACGATGGCGTCGGTGACCAGACCGAACATGAGCGCGAGCGTGAGCGCGCCGAACATGATCATGGCGATCCCGAATACCTTGAGTGGGGCAGATGCTTCCAGCAGGTTGATGTCGCCGTAGCCTACCGTCGCAACGGTCACGACTACGAAGTAGAGAGCGTCGAGCAGGCTGAGCTCCAGGTAACGGTTGAACATCAAGGTGCTCGACACTATGAGGAAACCGAACATAACGCCGGCGACCGCGAGCCGGCGATCCAAGATGCCGAACGTTCCCTGGATAAGTACCCACCACGTCTGCGACAGGCGCGTGGTCATGGTGAGTAACCCCTCGTTCTGGGTGGCTGCGAGCCTGTCGAGGCCACCGGCAGGCTCCTTCGAACCCGGCTCGATGGTCTCCGCGGGGCCGCGATCTACGATGCCGACCACCCGCGGAGCGTCGACGGGGAAGATCTCGGGTTCGCCCTCCTCGGACTCGGCCTCCGCGAGCGCCAGCCACAGATGGGGATCTGAGCGATCAACCTCCTGCACGGCGACCTGTCGGTCGCCCGCGCGTAGCTCGAAGCCGACGCTGCCACGCAGCGCCGCCTCGACGAAGGCTGGGGCTGCGAGCTCCGTCGCCGACAGCACCGTCACGTCTCCCAACAGGCCGCCGAGAGCGAGGCGACCTGCCAGGAGATGTTCCGCTCCCTGAAGGCGCGCGCCCCTTCCTGCACCCCGCCGTCAGACAATCTCATCTGGCTATCATCCCTTCCGTACGTATACTCCTGTGTATGAGGCTCATCGTCGCCGAAAAGCCGTCAGTCGGGCGCGACATAGCGGGCGCCCTTGGGAGGCATAGAAGGGAGAAAGGCGCCCTGGTCGGCGAAGGCTGGACCGTTACGTGGGCGCTAGGGCACCTGGCGGAGCTGGCGCCGCCCGACGCCTACGGCGAGGAGTACAAGAAGTGGCGTCTGGAGAGGCTGCCGATCCTGCCTGGGCGCTTCAAGGTCAGGGTGAACCACAAGACCCGCGAGCAGTTCATTGTCGTAAAGGGCCTTATGAAGGATCCTTCCGTGAAGGAGGTCATAAACGCCTGCGACGCAGGGAGAGAGGGAGAGTTGATCTTCGCCTACCTCTATGGCCTCTCGGGTTGCAAGAAGCGTGTGCTGCGGCTCTGGATCTCCTCGCTCACCCACGAGGCGATCCGGGACGGTTTCGACGCCTTGCGCGAGGGCACTGCGATGAAGCCCCTCGAAGACGCGGCCCGCAGCCGTGGGGAGGCCGATTGGATCGTCGGCATGAACGCTACGCGCGCCTATTCGGTCCGCTTCGGAGGCCGTGGAAACGTGCTCTCCGTAGGCCGGGTCCAGACCCCGACCCTGAAACTCCTGGTCGATCGTGAGAGGGAGATACAAGACTTCGTGCCCGAGAAGTTCTGGACCGTCCACGCCCGCTTCTCGCGTGAGGGGAATACTTACGATGGCGTGTGGTTCCAGAACAAGCAGAACCGCCTGCCCGAGAGAGAGGCCGCGGACCGGATCGCGGAGAAGGTGCGTGGCGGGACGGGGACCGTCCGCAAGGCGCAGAAGAAGACGGCGACGGAGAAGCCGCCGCTCCTCTACGACCTGACCGAGCTCCAGCGCAACGCCAACGCCCGCTACGGCTTTACTGCCGAACGCACGTTGCATGCCGCCCAGGCGTTATACGAGGAGAGAAAGCTGATCACCTACCCCCGCACCTCGAGTCGCTACCTCTCCAGTGATATGGTGAGTGGCCTCGAAAAGCGGGTCGAGGCCGCAGGTGCGCTCCCCGACCTGTCGCCTTTCGCGGAGAAGCTCCTCGGACGAGAGAAGCTCCCGGTCAGCAAGCGCATCGTGGACGACTCCAAGGTTACCGACCACCACGCCATCATCCCGACGAACAAGAAGTCTTCGGGCGGGCTGCCGCCGGATGAGGCGAAAGTCTACGACCTGGTGGCCAGGCGCTTTCTGGCCGTGTTCTTCCCGGCGGCTCGCTTCGAGCACACTACCGTCGTGACGGAGGTCAGGGAAGAGACGTTCCTCTCCCGCGGGCGCGTCGTGCTGGAAGCGGGGTGGCGGGCACTCTATCCCGATGGGGTCGGCGGGCGGAAAGAGAAGGAGCCGCCCGTGTTGCCGCCGATCGAGGTCGGGCAGGAGTGGGCAGTGGCGAAGGTCGGTGTCAAGGAAGGCGAGACCAAACCGCCCCCGCGCTACTCGGAGTCCGCGCTGCTCGGGGCGATGGAGACGGCAGGGAAGCTCGTCGAGGATGAGGAGCTCAGGCAGCAGATGAAGGACTCGGGCCTAGGGACGCCGGCCACCAGGGCCGCCACCATAGAGCGGCTCATAAAGGTAGGCTACATCGAGCGCGAGAAGAAGATCCTCATCCCTACGGAGAAGGGAAGGTCGCTAATCGGGCTCCTCGGGGAGAGCCCACTCTCATCCCCGGAGCTCACGGCGCGCTGGGAAGAGCGGCTCGCGAAGATGGAGAAAGGCGCGGAGCGCCGTCCCGACTTCATGGCCGACATAAACGGCTTCGCCACAAAGCTCGTCGAGGAGGTCCGCGGGATGGAGGGGGAGAGGCTAACGGCCCCCTCCCGCAGCCGTGAGTCTCTCGGAGCTTGCCCCAAGTGTGGGGCTGCCGTCGTCGAGACGAAGAAAGCCTACGGTTGCTCGGCGTGGAAGAAGACCGGCTGCGACTTCGCGATCTGGAAACAGGTCTCAGGCAAGCGTATTAGCGAAGGCCAGGCCAAACAACTCCTCGCGAAGGGGCGCACCGGACCGTTGAAAGGCTTCAAGAGCAAGGCAGGCAAGCCCTACGCCGCCGCGCTCAAACTCGATGGCGAACACAAAGTACGGCTGGACTTCGAGAACAGCCGTAAATAGGGCGGACGTTTCTGCGCCTGGGAGGTATGGCGGGCCTCGTTGAGGTAGGACG
>JBPCIR010000152.1:0-5456 GCA_051006095.1 Rubrobacter sp.
GCTTCCCTGTCAGGGTCAGAGTAGACGGCGACGCTCGTTACTCCCATCTCGCGCAGCGCACGGATGACGCGGACGGAGATCTCACCGCGGTTGGCGATCAGCACCTTTTCGAACACCTAGGCCATCCCTCCCCACCTCGAGTAGGGCCACAAGGAGGTATCCAGCCCTATCCCAGGCTCTACCGCGTGCCCGAGAAGGCCGGCAAGCCGCCACCGGCTACGCTTCAGGGAAGCCGAGTCTTGTTGCCCCGCTTCAGAGAGCGCCTCCAGGGCGGCCATGATCGCCGCGGCCTCCTCCTCGGTTGGCGAAGGGTAGATCTTCAAAGTGGGATGTTTCCGTGCTTGCGGGGCGGCCTGTCAGGGCGCTTGGTGCGGATCATCTGCAGGGCTTTGATCAGGTACGGACGCGTCTCCCGCGGGTCTATGACGTCGTCTATAAAGCCCATCCCTGCGGCGATCATGGGGTTGTTGAACTGTTCCTCATAGTCTTCGATGAGCTCCTCCCGTTTCGCATCCGGGTCTTCGGCCTCCGAGATCTGGCGCCTGAAGATTACGCCGACCGCCGCACTCGCTCCCATGACCGCGATCTCACCCGTCGGCCACGAGACGTTCACGTCGGCTCCGATGTGCTTGGAGCACATGACGTCGTAGGCCCCGCCGTAGGCCTTCCTGGTGATGACCGTCATTTTGGGCACCGTCGCCTCCGAGAACGCATAAAGAAGCTTCGCCCCGTGACGGATTATGCCTCCCCACTCCTGGTCCGTGCCTGGCAGGAAGCCGGGCACGTCTACGAACGTAAGGAGGGGGATGTTGAAAGCGTCGCAGAAGCGGACGAACCGCGCGCCCTTCACGCTCGCGTTTATGTCGAGCGTCCCCGCGAGCACGGAAGGCTGGTTCCCTACGACGCCGATCGCCCGTCCGTCGAGCCTGGCGAAGCCGACGACGAGGTTCTGGGCCCAGCCCTCCTGAACTTCGAAGAACTCCCCGTCGTCCACCACGCCTCCGATCGCACCGCGGATGTCGTAGGGATGCTGGGGGGAGTCGGGGATCAGACGCGCCAGATCCTCGTCCATCCTCTCCGGGTCGTCGGTCGGCCTGAAGTAAGGGGCGCTCTCCAGGTTGTTCTCGGGGAGGAAGGAGAGCAGGTAGCGCACGTCGTCGAAGCAGGTCTCCTCATCGGGCGCCGAGAAGTGGGCGACGCCCGACCTGGAGTTGTGGGTGGCCGCGCCGCCGAGATCCTCGAAAGAGACGTCCTCGCCCGTGACGCTCTTTATGACGTCGGGGCCCGTGATGAACATGTGGCTCGTCTCCTCGACCATGAAGACGAAGTCCGTGATCGCCGGCGAGTACACCGCGCCCCCGGCGCAGGGCCCGACGACGATGGAGATCTGGGCCACCACACCGGAGGCGAGCACGTTGCGGTGGAAGATATCTGCGTAGCCTGCCAGGGAGACGACACCCTCCTGGATACGCGCGCCTCCAGAGTCGTTGATCCCGATAATGGGACATCCCGTGGAGATGGCGAGGTCCATGACCTTGCAGATCTTCTGCGCGTACACCTCCCCGAGCGAGCCGCCGAAGACGGTGAAGTCCTGGGAGAAGACGCAGACCTTGCGTCCCGAGACCTCGCCGTAGCCCGTGATGACCCCATCCCCCAGCGGCCTGTTCTCTTCGAGTCCGAAGTTGTAGGAACGGTGCACCCTGTAGCGGTCCAGCTCGACGAACGTGCCAGGGTCCAACAAGAGCTCGATGCGCTCGCTGGCCGTCAGCTTGCCGCGTTCGCGTTGCCTCTCGACGGCCTGCTCGGAGGACGCGTGGGCCGCCGCCTCACGCAGGTGCCCTAGCCCCTCTATCTTGCCCGCTGTGGTATTTTCCCCGAGTCGTTCTTCCTGCATGGGCAGGCATTCTAGCACGCAAAGAATTGGCGGTTTCTCGGGGTGGGCGCTCGCGGAGGCTCGCCGGAGGCGTCATCATTAGCGGTTATGCTGGGAACCTTTCCGCGCCCGGCGTTGTAGATAGGGGTAGAGAGCGACGTCGAGGAGGAGGAGGGCCGTCACCTCGGATGACGCGAAGCTCGCAGAGCGGGCGAAGAGTGGAGACACTGCGGCGTATGAGAGGCTGGTGCGTGGCTACCAGGAGGTGGCCTTCCGCACCGCTTACCTCATCACGGGCGATGCCTCGGAAGCTGAGGATGCCACCCAGGAGGCCTTCGTGAAGGCGTACCGCGCCCTCGGACGTTTCCGGTCCGGCGCCCCTTTCAGGCCGTGGTTGCTCGCGATAGTCGCCAACGAGGCCAGAAACCAGCGCAGGGCCGCCACCCGTCGCTCCGGCCTCTTCCTACGCGCAGTGCGGGAGCGCGCGCCGGAGAATAGCCCGTCTTCCCCCGAAGCGGCAGTCCTGGCGGCGGAGCGCAGAGATGAGCTACTCAACGCCATCGGCGGCCTGCGCGAGGAGGCCAGGTGGGCCATCGCCTGCCGCTACTTCCTGGGGCTCTCCGAGGAGGAGGCGGCCGCGATCCTTGGTTGCGCGCGGGGGACCGTCAAATCAAGGCTCTCGCGGGCACTCGGGAGCCTGCGCGCAGAGATTGCGAAGGAGGGAGATGCCAGATAGGGATCTCGAACGAGAGCTGAGGGAGCTCGGGTCCACGATCTACTACCCCCCGACGCCGGACGTAGCGCGCGCCACACGCAGCCTGCTCGACGAGGAACAGGAGGACCGGCCGCGAAGGATTCAGCTGACGTTCCCGGCGCTGCGGTGGGCGGCAGTAGCGACGGCGTTCGTGCTCGTCGTCGCCGTCCCGACCCTCTCCCCTGGCCTGCGCGCCACCGTCAGCGATCTGTTCGTGGCACAGGACACTCAAATGGCCGGTGAGCCCGCCGTCGACGGCGGCTCATCCGGGAGAGAGTCTGGGGAGAATGGACCGGCTTCCGGCCTCTCCAAGGGCGGCGAAGCGGTGACATCCCCCGCACAAACTCCACGGTTCGCCGGGGAGCGGATCACACCGCAAGAGGCGCGGGCCAGAATGGGCGGCGCGCTCCTCCTACCCAGAACGCCAAAGCTCGGCAACCCCGAGGAGATCTATGCTACCCGGACATCCCGGAAGGACGGCGTCGTGCTCGTCTACAGGCAAGGGTCGCCCGTCGGCGACACCAGAAACAGCCTCGTCCTGACCGAAGTCCCAGGAGATATCGAGTCGACATACCTCGCCGGAAAGACCGCCATCAAGCCGAAACTCGACAGGGTGAGCGTGAACGGACGTCCTGGATACTGGGGCTCCGACAGATGCCTTCCCTCCCACATGGGCCAGCCCCCGCCCGACCATGTCCTGCTCTGGAAGCAAAGTGGAATCGCGCTCCAGCTCGAGGCGAACCTCCCCAAAGAGAGAGCTCTCCGCATAGCCGAATCAGTCCGCTGACAGGCTGACTGGCTGAAATGCTGACCAGCTGACATGCTTGCAAGGAACCGATCGGGGTCCGGCAGTGTAAAGGGAGTAGGTTGTACAGAAGACGTGGTTCTCCGGAGCGGAAGATGCTCCGCGGAAGGTACACGTCTGAGAGAGGTGGACGGCATGGAAAACGTACGTTCTGCACTGGTGGCGAAAACGCTTGGAGTGGGCGTGCTCGCGCTCCTCGTTCTGGCACTCGCCGCGTGCGGTAGCGAGGAGACGACATCGGATCCGGAAGTGGTGTCCGTAGGGCGGGAGGCGGGAGGTGTTGCCCAGCCTGACGCATCCGGCTCGGATCTCGCGCAGTCCACCAAAGGTGAGGTTGGCGTGCCCGAAGAAGCGGGGACGATCGGGGAACCGGTTACTCCTGAAGACTTCGGCCGCAAGGTCGTCAAGACCGCCAACCTCGGCCTCCGCTCCGAGGAGGTCCGCCAGAGCGCCGCGCAGGCCCACCAGGTCGCAGCTGCCGCAGGCGGAAGCGTCTTCAGTTCGCAGGTCTACAAGAGCGAAGATTCCGTTACGGCCCAACTCATACTTTCGGTCCCTTCCGAGGAGTTCGAGAGGGTGCTCGACGAGTTGAGGGGCCTGGGCGAGAAGGTCACGACCGACACCGTAAGCGGCCAGGACGTAACAGAGGAATACGTAGATCTCGAGTCCCGCGAGCGTAACCTCAGGGCCACCGAAGAGAGCCTGCTGAGGCTTTACAGCAAAGCTGAGAACGTCGAGGAGGCGCTCTCGATCCAGCGCGAATTGACGAATGTCCGCGGGGAGATCGAGTTGGTGCAGGGCAGGATAAAGTACCTCGATCAGCACACCGCCTACTCCCAGATAACCCTGGACATCCAACCCGTCACGAGCCCGCCGCCACCGAAGCCTGCCTGGGACCCCGGAGACATTGCAGCGCACGCATGGACCGCCTCGCTCGGCGTCCTGCAGGCCATAGCGACGGCTCTTATCTCGGCCATCGTCTTCGGCTGGTGGCTCGCCCCCGCGCTCGTCGGTGGACTCCTGTGGTGGAGGCGGAGGAACCGGCCTTCGAGACCAGCCACCACAGAACCTTGAAACCCGACGCCTGTAGTCGCGGTTCCTATGTAGGGGCGGTTCGCGAACCGCCCACTTACCAGCCGTTCTGGATCCCGAGGGGTAGTAGAATAACGTCCTAGAGGAACCTCTGAATTGGGAAAGGAGGTCTAGAGAATGCGAGTATTCGAGAAGCTGGCGGAGTACCGCTACGAGCAGCTCGTGTTCTGCCACGACAAGGCGACGGGGCTGCGGGCTATCGTCGCCATTCACGACACCACGCTAGGTCCGGCTCTGGGCGGCTGCAGGATGTATCCCTACGCCAGTGAGGACGAGGCCATAGTGGACGTACTACGCCTGGCGAGGGGGATGACCTACAAGGCCGCCGCGAGCGGCCTCAACCTTGGGGGTGGGAAGTCTGTCATTATCGGGGACCCCCACACCGACAAGTCCGAGGCGCTCTTCCGCTCGTTCGGACGTTACATCGAGACCCTGGGCGGACGCTACATCGTGGCCGAGGACGTGGGCACTTCGACGGAGGATGCGAACTTTATCAGGGTCGAGACTTCACACGTCGTCGGGGTCGACGTCACCAGGGGCGGCTCGGGCGATCCTTCGCCACTCACAGCCCTCGGAGTCTTGCAGGGGATGCGGGCCTGTGTCGAGGAGGTCTTCGGAAAGACTTCCCTGGAAGGCCGGATCGTCGCCGTGCAGGGCGTCGGGCACGTCGGCTACTACCTGTGCCGCCTGCTGCACGAGGAGGGCGCGAACCTGATCGTCACAGACGTGCACGAGGCGGCCCTAGAGCGCGTGGTCAAAGAGTTCGGCGGCAAAGCGGTCGAGCCCGATGAGATCCTGACCATCCCTTGCGACATCTTCGCCCCTTGCGCCCTCGGCGCCGTTCTCGACGATGTGACCATCCCGAAGCTGCGCTGCCGCATCGTCGCCGGGAGCGCCAACAACGTGCTCGCCGAGTCGGACCACGGCGAGGA
>JBPCIR010000153.1:0-6260 GCA_051006095.1 Rubrobacter sp.
GACATCTCTTCGAGGATCGGGGAGACCCGCCGGCAAGGCACGCACCACGGCGCCCAGAAATCTACTATGACCGGCCTCTCCGATCGCAGAACGTCGCTCTCGAAAGTCGCGTCCGTTACTTCGGCTACTGCCATTATCTCGAACCTCCGTACTCTCTGGAAGTGATCTTCGCCGAACATTCTAGCACGAGAGCGGGGGCTTCTCGGGCCCCGAAAGTACTCTAGGTTCTGCTCTCCTCGAGGCTCTGTGAGAAGACCTCGACCTGCACGGAGTCGGCCAGCTCTTCGGCCCTGCGAGCCTCGAAGAGTCCTGCGCCGAGTGTCTCGGCGTTGGCGGCGGCGCACCCGGCGGCGAGACGAACGGCCTCTGTCGGCGCTAGGTTGCGGTGCAATAGACTGGCCAGGAGCCCGGCGAGATACGCGTCGCCGCTCCCTACCGTCGAGACGGCCTCGACCCTTGGCGCGCGCGCCGAGACGGTGCCGTTCTCGGTGCTCAGGTAGGAGAGGCCCTCGGGCGAGGTGATACAGGCATTCGTGGCCCCGAGCCCGACGAGCCTGGAGAGGCCGAGTGGCAAATCCCCGTCCTCGATAAAGTCGAAGCCGACGACGCTCTCGGCCTCGTGCTGGTTCGGGCTCACGAGCGAGGGGTTAGCCTTGAGCGCGGCCCTTAGCACGGATGAAGGCGAGTCAACCACCGTGTAGATTCCACGCTCCCTCGCGCGACGCACGAGACCAACGAGGAAGCTCTCGTCCAGGTTCGGCGGGACGCTGCCGGCGAAGACGACGGCCGTGGCGTACTCCATCAGGTACTCCAGGCGCCTCGAGAACTCCTTGGTCTCCGCGAGGGTTACTTCGGGGCCGTACTCGTTGATCTCGGTCTGCGTCCCCGCCATCGGGTCGACGAGGGCCGTCGAGGTGCGGGAGTGTCCCTCTATCTCGACCAGATCGAAAGGGATGGCCGCCTCGGAGAGGCCGTCGCGGATGGCGTCCCCGTTGCGCCCGCCGGCGAACCCGGCGGCAAGGACGGGCACGTCCAGGGTCCTTAGGGACCTTGCCACGTTGACACCCTTTCCGCCGGCCAGCGTCATGCTCTCAGGCGCCCTGTGCCTGTGGCCGAGCGTCAGGCTGGGAACGACCAGCGTCCTGGCAACGGCAGCGTTGAGGGTGACGGTCAGTATCATGCCTCTCCCTACCTATCTCCTAATCGAAAATCCCCTCAACGGTATACCACACCCGCTGCCCGAGCGAGGCCTCTTCGTAACCCTTCTTCGCGACACGCTGGTTCCTGCCTGGACGCCGAGGACGACCGTCAGGGCGAGCGTGACGAAGAGGTATGCGGTCCGGGCTTTGGACATTCCGAACACGGGGTTATAGAGACTACGATGATTCTGGCTCTACGACAAGGGGCGTGGTAGCGGATACAATCTTTGTGTCGTGTGCCTCTTCAGACCTGGTTCGGAGGATCAGTGAAACGCCTGGCCATCGTGTTCATCGTCGTGTTGGCCGCTGCGTTGTTCTACCGTTCCTTCGGCAGCGCCGAGACAGGCACAGGCTCGCTCACACTACCCCAACCAGCCCCGAACGTGGGCGACCGTGCCCCCGGATTCGGGGTGGAGAGTGTGGCCGGCCGTAACTTCGAGCTCTCGGACAAGGGTGTCTACGTGCTCACCTTCTGGAGCACCCTGAACAAGTCCTCCAATCAAGCGGCTCCTGGTTTCGAGGACCTTGCCAGGAGGTACGAGAACGATGGGGCCTCCTTCGCCGTCGTCTACGTCAACAGCGCCCCTAGCGACGACAACGTCCCCTACACGATGCTCCTCGACTCGACAGGAGAGCTGGTCTCCAAGTACAACGTCAAGAGGGTGCCCAGGCTTTTCGTGATCGAGGACGGTACGATAGAGTACGCCCAGGACTACTACTACGAAGGCTACGAAAAGAACCTCAGGGAGGCCATCGACGAGGCGCTCTCGAAAGAGCCGAAGCAGGGCCGCCAGAGCGCGCTCCGCGAACAGTAGAGAACCGATCCCTAGCACGCGGAAGGAGAAGATGAGCAGAGAGAGCATGGTGCAGGTATTTGGGGTTGTTGTCGCGGCCGCGACGGTGTTGGTGACGGTGCTGGCGGTCGCGCACCTGTTCTAGGTTCTGGAATTTGGAATGGTCGATCCACGGGGCCTTCCCTAGTTCAATATTCACCACAGGCGTAATTCGTCCCGTGCTTTGCTGGCGGCTTCTCTGGCTGCGTCCTTATAGTTCGAGGCCGAGCGTTCGTAGGCGTAGAGGATGCTTCGGCTGCTGTTGACCAGGACTCCGCCGCCGTTGCGGTCGAGCAGCGGGCGTATCCCCGAGGCGTCACCCCCCTGGGCCCCGTAGCCTGGGGAGAGGAACAGGGTTTCGGGTAGCAGTTCCCTCGCTCTGCCCCCGACCTCGGGTCGGGTCGCCCCTACGACCGCCCCTGCGTCGGGGTAGTCGCCGGACGACCTCCCTAGGCCCGAGATCATCCTGGCGATGACCTCGAAGAGTGGGGGCTCTGTGGACTCCTGGACCTCACTGGCGGATGGGTTCGAGGTCGCGAGTAGAACGAAGATACCGCCGCCCGGGGCCTGCCTGCGGGCCTCTTCTAGGAACGGGAGTATCGTATCCTCGCCCATGTACGGGTTTACGGTGACGCAGGTGGCGCCGTAGACGCCTAGGTGCGCCTCGGCGTAGGCGGCGGCCACTGGGCCTATGTCCCCGCGCTTTACATCCGCTATGGCCGGCAAGCCGAGGTTACTGGAGGCTTCGATCAAGCCGGCGTAGATCTCCATCCCGACGGGACCTAGCCGCTCGAAGTAGGCCGCTTGCAGCTTAATGGCGGCGACGTAGGGCTCCACCGCTTCGAGGATGCCCTGGCAGAACACCAGGGTCGCTTCGGCCTCGGGCAGGGTGCGCAGTTCCTCCGGGAAACCTGAGGGTATGGGGTCGAGGCCCGCGACGAGCACGCTATTCTTGCGACGCGCCGCCTCTACCAGTGCTTGCATCGTGCCCTAGATTGTCGAGAAGCGGGTGAAAAGAACGGCGCCGCGGGGAGAAGCCCGCGGCACCGGGAAAGACCCTGGATGGCTACTTGATCTGGTCCTTGAGCGCGTTGCCGGCGGTGAACTTGGGCACCTTGGATGCTGGTATGTTGATCCTCTGCTTGGTCTGCGGGTTGATCCCCTGCCTGGCGTCGCGCTGCTGCACGTAGAACTTGCCGAAGCCCGTGATCTGGACCTGCTCGCCGTTCTTGAGGCTGTCCGTCACGACCTCGGTGAACGCGTCGAAGAACCTTTGGGCGTCGCTCTTCGAGGCGTTCGCCTTGCCGGCGATCTCCTCTATCAGGGCTGTCTTGTTTAACGCCACGTCTTCCTCCCTACTTCGCTTCCACTCCTCTTTCCTCCGGGTTGCCGGAAGAGCTTACCAGAGACACTATAGCGTCTCAATTCCGTTTAACTACCCGTAAATCATCCATTCTAAGCAAAGCCCGGAAAGGAAATCCGCCGAGTTCCCCACCGTTCTCCTCCCTGCGGTCGAGTACTGCTACTATCGTCACGACTTCGGTCCCCGCCTCGACCAGGTTCCTGGCGGCCCGCACAGCCTGCGTACCCGTGGTTACGACATCCTCGACGAGGGCGACCCTCTCGCCCGTTTCCAGGTTGCCCTCGATACTGCGTCCTGCGGAGCTGCCATGCTCTTTGGCGGACTTGCGGACGATAACGTAGGGCAACCCTGTGGTGAGGGCCGTGGCCACGACGAGGGGGACGGCGCCGAGCTCCACTCCGGCGAGCCGCTCTACTCCTTCTGGCATCTGCTCCGCCAGCGCGGCTGCCACGTCGCGCAGGAGGTTCGGTTCTGTGGAGAAGAGGTACTTGTCCACATAGAAGCTGCTGCGCTCTCCGCTGGAGAGCACGAAGTCCCCTTCCAGTAGCGCCGCGTCCCTGATGCGTGGTGCGAGATCAGGCACCCGGCTCACCGGTAGTCCGCTCCCTATGCTCGTGATCCTCCATGGCTTCGTCGAAGGGCCCGAAGTCTACCCGCCCGAGGAGATCACCGATCTCGCGCGTCTCGTCCCCTGCGGTGTCGAGCCTGCCTTCGATGTCTGTGTTGATCTCGGCCAGAAGCTCCACGGCCTCGCCCAGGGCGCCAACCAGTTCTTCTTCTGATACGTCGTCGAGAGAGTCGGTGAGCTTCTCGAGCTCCCCGACCTTCTCCTCGAGATCCCCCAGGTCGTCCTGTTGTCGCCCACGATCCTCCATTGGTCCCGGACTATACACCATCATGCCGCCCCCACGCCTACTTCGTCACCCTGTCTATGGCCTTGATCAGGTCCCTTATCAGCTCTTCTGAGGCACCGTCGCGTTCGGCCCGCTCCTCGACGAAGTCTTTCAATAGGACTGTGTTTATACGCCTGATGGCCGAGAAGATGGCGTTGGTCTGCTGGACGATGTCGGCGTATGTTACGTCGCCCTCCTCGACCATCTTCTCGACCCCCCTGACATGGCCTTCCACGCTCTTGAGCCGGCGAATGACCTCGCTCCTTGTCTGCTTCTGCAAGGCTAGCGTTACCTCCCTTTGTTCCCGATCTCCTCCAGTAGCTCCCTGACCACCATTGCGTCGTGGAAGGGGACATCCCCTTCGGGCAGGTGCTGGACCGTCTCGTGTCCTTTGCCGGCCACCACAACCACATCTCCGGCCCTCGCCACCTCCAGCGCGCGCCGGATCGCCTTCCGCCTGTCGAGCTCGATGCTGGTCCGTGAGAGATCCGAGCCAGCCTCGACCTCCCTGGCTATCTTCCCAGGGTCCTCCGAGTACGCATCGTCCGTCGTAATGAGGCTCATGTCGGCGAGAAGGGAGGCTACCCTGCCCATCTTGGGCCGCTTCGCTCTATCCCTCTCTCCTGCCGCCCCGAACACGCATATAACCCGCCCCCTGCTGCCGTCTGGTCCACCGGCTACCCCTCTGGCCACCCGCAGGACAGCATCCAGCCCGACGTCGGTGTGGGCGTAGTCTACGACTACCTCGAACCCGTACTCACCGGCCGCCGCGATCCGCTCGAAGCGTCCTGGAACCTGTCCCATCCTTCGCACCGCACGGCTTACCGCCCCTTCATCCGTCCCGACGGCGAGCGCGAGGGAGGCGGCCCCGGCGACGTTGAGCACGTTGTAAGGGCCTAGCAGCGGCGTCTGGAGCTCAAGGACGCCCTCGTGATGGTGGAGCGCGAAGCCCGTCCCTCTCCGCGTCGTCTCGACCCCGGCGATTCTGTAATCCGCGCCGGCCGTGCTGCCGAAGGTGCTCACGTCTTCCACCTCGGCGGCCAGCCGCCTTCCGTACACATCATCGGCGTTGGCGAGCCTCGGACCTTCCGTCATGTAGAAGAGCCCCCGCTTGGCCGCGTAGTAGTCCTCCATCGAGCCGTGGAGGTCGAGATGATCCCTGGTCAGGTTCGTGAAGATCGCGCCCGCAAAACGCGTCCCCGCGACACGCCTCAAGGATAATCCGTGCGAGGAGACCTCCATAACGACCCTTCGGACGCCCGACTCGAGCATCGAGGCGAGCGTCCCCTGCACCTCTGTGGCCTCGGGGGTGGTCCGTACCGACCGGTGGCGCTCGCCACCGGAGATGGTCTCGGCGGTCGTCATTAGCCCGCACTCGTCCTGGCCGTATGCGCCGGCGAGTATCGCATGCAGGGCGTAGGAGGTCGTGGTCTTGCCGTTGGTGCCAGTAACGCCGTAGACCTGCATACTCCTCGAAGGGTCGCCGTTGACCTCCCTCGCCAGCACCGCCAGAGAGCCCCGCGCATCCGCCACGACCGCGGTAGGGACCCCGGGAACGTCACGCTCGGCCACGACGAGAGAGGCCCCACGGCGGAAGGCCTCGGGCGCGAACTCCGTCCCGTCGCGCTTGAAGCCAGGGACCGCGACGAAGGCGAAGCCAGGCTCGGCGCAGCGGGAATCGTGCGTCACGCCGCCGACGCCCCGCACACCGGAAGGAACCTCCGTCCCGAGAACCTCGGTAAGCTTTGCCTGGTCCAGGATCACAGCCCTAGTGTAGCAAGAGCCATAACGAGAGCGTTCCGTAAGGCTTCTCGAGAGAACACAACACGCCGAAACATCCCTGAAATATCGCTGAAACGGCGCCGAAACACGCGTCGGTTGTTGGAGAACGGAAATGTGGTAAAAGAGAACACAGGAAATAGGGCCAGAATACGGTGACTCACCATATGTGGTGTGCTACCCTACGCGGGTC
>JBPCIR010000154.1:0-5457 GCA_051006095.1 Rubrobacter sp.
CGTCGATGTAACGGGCAAGGACGCGGCCCGTGTCGGAAGGTGTCTCGCGTTTGCCGATCTGGATCTCCTCGGGGCTCAGATGGAGCGCGTGGCCGCCGAGCTGGTACATCCCGACCTCGAAGGAGACACGGGTCCTGTTTGATGGCTTCTGGAAGACCATTGCGAGCGTACGCCCGCGCAGGGGCCTGTACGGTATACGGCTCTTCTGCAAGGTCTTTATGCGCACGGCCTCGTCCAGGATCAGGGACATCTCCCCTGGGGTGAACTCTCCGAGCGTCAGGCAGTCGCGGCCAGAGAGGGGGGAAGGGGCAGGCGGAGCATTCTGGAGGTCAGGGATCACCACGCTCACGCTACCGCCGCCTCGGGTACGGTCTCCTCTACGGCCTGGTAAACGCCGCCTCGAAAGGTATCGAGCGCAGCCCGTACCTCCGTTCTGCTTACGGTGAGCGGCGGCGCCATGCGGATGGTCGTGCCGCCAACCAGGTTGACGAGGACGCCCTGATCCAGACAGTGCTCGAAGACTTCCCTGGCAAGGCCGGCGTCGCCGAAGTCGAACCCGAGCAGGAGCCCTTCGCCCCTCACCTCCGCGCCGGGGACCTGTTCAGCCAGCTTTTCGAGCGCGTTCTTGAGCACGGTCCCCTTGAACCGCACCTCTCGGAGGAAAGCCGGGTCATTCACAACACCGAGCACTGCTTTGACCGCGGCCATCGCCAGGGGGTTGCCCCCGAAGGTCGAGCCGTGGTTCCCCGGCCCGAGCGCGGCGTACTCCTCCTTGACCATCATCGCCCCGACGGGGAAGCCGCCACCAAGGCCCTTGGCGCTCGTGAGCACGTCGGGGACGACGCCCACTCCCTGGTAGGCGTACAGGTGTCCCGTGCGTCCCGCACCGGTCTGGACTTCGTCGAAGATGAGGAGCGCCCCGTGCTCGTCGCAAAGCCCGCGCAATCCTCTGAGGAAGCCCTCGGGTGGCTCGTTCACGCCGCCCTCGCCCTGGATAGGCTCGACGAGCACGGCCGCGGTCTGCGGACCAACCAGCGCCTCTGCGGCTTCGAGATCGCCGAAGGGAGCGTGGACCATGCCGGGCAGCATCGGGCCGAAGCCGTCCTGTAGCGCGGGCTGGGCAGTGGCGGTGAGGCCGCCGTAGGTGCGCCCGTGGAAGGACTTCGAGAACGTCAGGATCTCGTGCTTGTTGGGACCGTAGGTGTCGTGGGCGTACTTGCGTGAGAGTTTGATCGCCGCCTCTACGCTCTCTGCTCCTGAGTTGCAGAAGAAGACCCTGTCGAAGTCCGTCGCGCCGGTGAGCATCCCCGCCACCTCGGCTTGAAGTGGGATCTCATAAAGGTTGGAGCAGTGGATGAGCTTCCCAGCCTGCTCCTGTATGGCCTTGACGAGATCAGGGTGACCGTGTCCCAGGGAGTTCGTAGCGATCCCGCCTATAAAGTCCAGGTAACGGTTACCCTCGCTATCGAAGAGCCAGCTTCCCTCGCCCCCCGTTGGCGCTATCCCCAGACGTTTATATGTCTCCATTACTGCTTGCATGCCGCGACTCCTTCGGATATGAGGGTTCCAACCCGCTCGCCCGCGATCGCCGCTTCGAGCGCACCTTTTCTATTGCCGTTGAGTATCCTGGCCTCCACCCCGCCGCGGGCGGCTTCGGCCGCGGCCCGCAGCTTGGGCACCATCCCGCCCGCCGCGAGCCCCCGGTCGACGTAGTCCTCGCACTCAGCAGGGGCGAGTGTCTCCACCGTCTCGCCCTCCTCCAGCAGCCCGTCCACGTCGGTGAGTACGAACAGGTATCCGGCCTCGAGCCCGACGGCGAGGGCCGCAGCGGTCGAGTCGGCGTTGACGTTGTACGCGCCTTCGGGGCCGAGACCGAGCGGCGCGACGACGGGGACGAACCCTCCGGCCCAGAGGGTCTCGATGAGGTGAGGCTCGACCCGCACGACCTTGCCGACCCGGCCAAGATCCGGGACAGGCTCGACCAGTAGCGTGCGCCCGTCTGTCCCCGAGATGCCTGCGGCCAGCACCCCGAGATCTCCAAGCCCGCGAACGAGACCCTTGTTCACGCCACCCGCGAACACGTTCTCGGCCACCTCCATAGTCTCCTCGTTCGTCACCCTGAGCCCCGCGTGAAACCGCGTGGGGATGTCGAGTGCGTCCAGCACCCTGGTGAGCTGGATGCCGCCGCCGTGGACGATCACGACCCTGTGGCCGGCCGCAAGGAGATCAGGCAGTCCTTCCACCGCTCCCCCGGCGAGGGCTGCGCCGCCGATCTTGATCACCACGGGCTTCACGTCCTGTAGCTCCCGTTGATCCTGACGTACTCGTAGCTCAGGTCGCAGCCCCAGGCCGTGGCCGAAGCGTCACCATCGCCGAGGCGAACCGTGATCTTCACCTCGCCGACTGCGAGCTCCGCGTTGGCCTCGGCCTCCTCGTGCGGCACCGGCTCTCCGCCGGAGAAGACCTTGATGGAACCGAACCAGAGCTCTACTGTGTCGGGATCGAAAACAACCCCAGAGTAACCCATCGCCGTGAGCACCCTTCCCCAGTTAGCGTCCTCGCCGAAGACCGCGGCCTTGACCAGGCTGCTCCCTACGACGCTCTTCGCAAGCGCCGCCGCGGACTCCTCACTCGCCGCGCCATCGACGGCGACCTCGACGAGCCTGGTAGCCCCCTCGCCGTCGCGTGCGATCTCCTTCGCCAAAGTCCTCGCCACGCCCTCGACGGCCTCCGCGAAGGCCGGATAATCCGGCGAGTCGAGAGTAAGCGGCTCGCTACCCGCCGCTCCGTTCGCCATGAGGAGGGCCATGTCGCTCGGGGAGGTGTCTCCGTCCACGGTAACGCGGTTGAAGGTGCGGTCCGTGACCCGGTTCAGAGTCTCCGTCAGACAACCCTTTTCGACGGCGGCGTCTGTGGTCAGAAAGGCGAGCATGGTGCCCATGTTCGGGTGGATCATACCGCTCCCCTTGGCCGTCCCTCCGACCGTGATTGTCCTACCCCCGACCTCGACCCGTGAGACTGCCTCCTTTGCACGAGTGTCGGTGGTAAGGATGGACTCGGCGAAGCCGGCGCCGCCCTCACCAAGCTCGGACGACGCCGCCCAAATACCGGATGAGATGCTGTCCATCGGCAGGTGGACACCGATGACGCCGGTCGAAGCTACCGCGACCTCCGAGGCTTCGATCCCGAGCGCCTCAGCCGCAAGTTCCTGCATGACGCGGGCATCCTCGATGCCCCGCTCGCCAGTCGCAGCGTTGGCATTGCCGCTGTTCGCCACGACCGCACGCACCCCGCCGGTCTCCACAGCCTCTCGCGTCACGCCGAGCGGCGCGCCCTTGACGGCGTTGCGGGTGAACACGGCCGCCGTCTCGCAGGGAAGCTCCGAGAAGAGGAGCCCGAGATCCCGCCTCCCAGCATCGCGTACCCCACACGCAACCCCAGCCGCCATGAACCCGGCCGCAGCCGCAGCGCCACCGGAGAGAGATTTTATGCCGATTGCTGAATCTTTATTCATTACAGGGGCATATTGTCGCACTCGCGTGTGTGAGCGTCAACCGATTTATGCAGAAACTTGAATAAATATCCGGAGGTTCTACAATGGGCGGCATGGGACTCAGAGTGGGCGTTTACGGTGGGAGTGGATATACCGGTGTGGAGCTGGTGCGGCTGCTCGCCGGGCATCCCGAGGTCGGGGCGTTGAGCGTTGCGTCGCGCGGGTATGCGGGGCTTGGGATCGGGGAGGTCCATCCGCAGCTCGCCGTCGATGGAACGTACGTGTCGCCCGAGGAGATCGAAGGCCTCGACGTGGCCTTCGTGGCCTACGGGCACGGCGAGAGCGCCGAGACGGTCAGGGAGTTACTGATGTCGGGGTCCCACCTTGTAATAGACCTCTCGGCGGATTTCCGGTTGCCCCATGAGGAGTTGTATGGGGAGTGGTACGGCGAGCATCCCGCGCCGGAGCTTCTCATGGAGGCCCACTACGGGTTGCCCGAGGTCTTCGGGGCTCCTGCGGGGAGGCTCGTCGCCAACCCTGGGTGCTATCCGACGGCCGCTATTCTGGCGCTGGCGCCGGTCGTGAGGCGGGTAGAGGGGATACGCTCCGTGACGATAAACGCGCTCTCGGGGGTGAGTGGGGCCGGTGTGAAGCCGAGCGTGAAGACACACTTCGTCAGCGTGAACGAGAGCGCCGGCGCCTATGGGGCGCCGCGGCATCGGCACACGCCGGAGATCGAGACGATTCTGCGGCGGGTAGGGGAGGTGCCCGATGTGACTTTCGTACCGCACCTCATCCCCATAACGCGTGGGGAGCTCGAGACCATAGTGGTCGATGTGGAAGGGGTACCCGAGGCGGAGGAGGTCCTTGGTTGGTACGCGGAGGACTACGAAGACTGGGTGTTCGTCGAGGCGCGGGAGGAGTATCCGCACGTCGCGCACGTGGCTAACACCAACAGGTGCAGGCTATCGGCGGCTGTGGATACTAGGGCAGGGAAGTTGTTGCTTTTCTCGGCGGTGGACAACCTGCTCAAGGGCGCCTCAGGGGCGGCGGTACAGAACATGAACCTGGCTCTCGGCTACGAGGAGGACCTCGGGCTCGAGCATCTCAAGTAGGAGGTCGGTTTTGGGAGCGACAATGGCGCATGTGGACAAGACGACGAGGCAGGACCTGATCCTGCGCCTCATCTCCGAGCGCGACCTCGGTACCCAGCAGGATGTCGTCTCAGCGCTCGCAGATGAGGGCGTCGAGGTCGCGCAGGCGACCGTGAGCCGGGACCTCGCCGAGCTTGGGGTCCTCAAGGTCGGGAGCCGCTACCTGGCGTTGCCGCACGATCCCGGTTCCGCAGGAATCGAGGTCCTCCCCAGTTTCGTTCTCCGCATCGTGCCAGCGCAGAATCAGGTCGTCATCCACACCCGCGACGGGACCGCCGGGGCGGTCTCAAGCGTCCTCGACAGGGTGAAGGGGCTCAAGGTCCTTGGCACCATCGCGGGCCAGGACACCGTGCTCGCCATAGCCCCTGACGCGGACGCGGCCGGAGAGGTGGCGAGCCTCATCGCCGACGTCTGCAAGGCGAAGACGCGGCCCGCCGGCAACATCGAGTAGTCGAAGGCCGGACCTGCGGAGGGTACTGACGCCACAGCGCCTGAATCCGAACTCACCCTCGCCACAGATACATTCTCAGGAGGAACAATGCTGGAAGGAAAGAAAGTCGTGCTCGCCTACTCGGGTGGCCTGGACACCTCGGTCTGCGTCAAGTGGCTCGAGCAACAGGGGGCAGAGCCTTATGCGCTGTACCTGGATCTCGGCCAGGGAGAGCCCTCGGAAGACGTGAAGGCGAAGGCCCTGGAGATAGGTGCCACAGACGCCTTCGTGCGCGATGCAAAGGCGGAGTTCGCCGGGGAGTATGTTGCCCCTGCGATAAAGGCGAACGCGCTCTACGGCGGGAAGTACCCGCTCTTTAC
>JBPCIR010000155.1:0-4233 GCA_051006095.1 Rubrobacter sp.
CTCATCTTCTTGCCTTACCTCTCGGGCGAGCGGACGCCGCACCTCGACCCAAGAGCAAGGGGAGCTTTCTTCGGGCTAACGGCCCGTCACGGCGCCAGGCACATGACCCGCGCCGTGATGGAGGGTGTGATCTTCTCCCTGCGCGACTCTCTGGAGATCATGTACGGGCTCGGCGTACCCGTCGAGGACGTGAGGGCAACCGGCGGCGGGGCGCGGAGCAACCTCTGGCTTCAGCTCCAGGCCGACATCTACGCCACCCCCATACGCCGAACCGTCGCCGACGAGGGACCAGCCTACGGCGCCGCACTCCTGGCAGGAGTGGCCTCGGGCACCTACGCCGACGTCGAGGAGGCGACCTCAGTGGTAAGACTACGAGAGGAGACTACCGAGCCTGACCCGCAGCGAACGAAGATCTACGAGGAGCACTACGAGGTCTACCGCTCGCTATATCCGGCCACGAGCTCCGCCATGTCCCGCCTCACGGACCTCGCCGCCGGGTCGACCGGCGAGTAACTTTCGCTTCGCGCTGGGCTTGCGATGGGCCTTGGCCCTGGGGGTGCGCTCGCGTTGGGCGTCGGAGAGCAGCTCGCGCGTGGGCACCAGCTCCTACCCTGCCGCCTCTCCCGGCCCCCGGCACGCTCCCTACCCCGCTGCCAGCGCTCGTCGGCGGGGTGCTCTGGACGGAACAGGGGGTCGCCGCCGGCCGGAACGTGACGAAAGAGCACGCCGTGCACGGACGTCGGCCTGACGTCCCCGAGGTCCGACGAGGGGCCGCTCAGGACCTCAAGAGAACGTCGGCGACTCGAGTTCAGAGATCATGCGCGAAAGCCGCCGGTACTCCCCTCGGGCGAGCACGTCGAGGGTCTTCTCGACGAGCCACTCGAGGAGCCTGCGCAGGTCGAAGAGGGTAGGCCTGCGGTAGCCCAGGCGCCGGTAGGCCCTCCTCAGACGAGTGATGCGTAATGCGACCCCGGTTCGCAGACACACGATCCCGAGTGAAGTTCTAGCCCTGCGCCAGCGCCATTTGCAGTAGGTTCCGCAGGTCCTTAATCTGTGAGTCGCTCAACGATGCGAGCGCCCCGGCGTCGCCGACCAGCCGGCCTCGGAAGTCCTCCCGCAAGCGCAGGCCCTCCTCCGTCATCGCGATCGCCTTGATGCGGCGATCGGCCGGATCCAGACGCCTCTCGACCGCTCCTCGCGCCTCCAGTTTGTCGACCAGACCGGTGAGGTTCGAGGGATCATAGCCCAGGCTCCTCGCCAGCTTCCGCATGGGCAAGTCCTCCCCCGACTGGAGCCGGAGAAGCACCTTGGCCTGGGCTGCCGAGAGGCCGAACTCGGCGGCGTGCGCCGCGAAGCCCTGCTGGAGACGCTCGGCCAGGGACAGCACCAGCCAGGTGGTCTCTTGTACGGTACGCAGGTATCCCGAGGTGGGCTCAGAAAACTCGTCGATCGCTGACATACGTTCATTCTACCATTGTGGTTCCGCCCAACCCTTGACAATAGTATTAGTAATAAACTACCATTATTAAATACCACTACATGAGGAGGCTAGTGTGGACCTTGGGCTGAAAGACCATACCGTGCTCGTCACCGGAGCTTCTTCCGGCATAGGCCGGGCCACGGCGATCGCCTTCGGTGGGGAAGGCGCGAACGTGGCACTCACCTACCGCGCCAACCGCTCCGGGGCCAAGGAGACGGCCGAGCGTGTCGGCGCTGTGGGCGGAGAAGCGATGGTCGTCCCGCTGGACCTTGCGGAGGAGGGCTCCATCCGGGCTGCGGTGGACGCCGTCGTCGGGCGCTGGGGAGGCATCGACGTACTCGTCGCCAACGCCGTCGAATGGGGTGCTCCCGCTCCGCCGTGGAACCCTCCGCTCTTCGAGGAGCTGCCGTCGGAGCAGTGGCAGCGGATGCTGAGAACCTCCGTGGACGGCGCGTTCCACACCGTCCAAGCCGTCCTGCCGTCCATGCGGGAGCGCGGTTGGGGGCGCATCGTTATGCTCTCTTCCGGCAGCGTGGAGTACGGGATGCCCGGCGGGGGGGCGTACGGGGCGGCCAAGGCGGCCCTCCATGGCTTGGGCCGTAGCCTCGCCCGCGAACTCGGGCCAGGCGGCATCCTCGTCAACGTGGTCATGCCCGGCCTCGTGGTCACCGAGCGCAACCTGAAAGCGATTCCGGAGCAGGTCCGCGACACCGTCGCGACCGAGAGCCCGAGTGGCCGCCTCTCTGTGCCCGAGGACGTGGCAGCCGCCATCGTGTTCCTGGCCTCCAAGGCCAACGGCAACACCACGGGCGAGATCCTCCGCGTCGCGGGGGGCATGTAGATCGCCGACGAGAACCGTGGTTCGCTGCGGCCTTCCGTCCATCGCATCGCCGCCGAAAGGAGTTGCGCTCCATGAAGCCGTTGGAGGAAGTGCTGTCCGCGCAGGACAAGCGCACCATCGAGGTGCTCGCCGACTACGTCCAGGATCACGTCCGCGAGCGGTGGCGGCAGGTGTTGGAGGAGGGCCAAGAGGAGCTTCTGCGCCTCTACGACGAAGCCGGCGCGCCAGCCTACGGCATATTCGCCCGGAAGCTCTTCCGGCCGGTGCAGGAGCAGCTCGAACTGGCGGGGTTCCTTTCCGAGCCCCGCTTTCCGGGCTCGTTGTCCGCCTCGCGGGAATGGGCCCGGGCGAGGAGCGGGAACGCTGGATGTGGAGCGTGGTTAGACGGGGTCAAGGGGTGCCGTTGGGGACGCTCATCGTGGGCCTCTTCCACGACCACACCCGGTTTTGCGTTCCTCGTGCTCCCGGTGTTCTCGCCTTGGAGGAGACGGACATCGACGCCATAGTCGGAGCAATCTCGCGTGCCGCAGACCATCGGAAGAACGGCGAAAGGTGACGGCGAGGCAGGGCCGACGCGATTACTGCGGCCGAGACGACGAAGGTCGCGGCATCGAGGAAGAGCACGTTGTTTGCGCCAATCAGGACGATCAGCAGGCCGGCGAGCGGCGGCCCGAACAGGAAGGACGAGCGCTCTATCGCCTGGAGGGCGGAGTTGGCCCTTTCGACCGTTACGTCCGCCATCCGTGAGAGGTCCGGGATCAGGCTCTGGCGCGCCGTCAGGCCTGGGGTATCCAAGAAGGCGCCGAGGAAGACGAGCGCGAGCAGTTACCAGAACGCCAGACCCACCGTGTGGTGGAGCAGCGGGATCGCAGCCACGGTGGCGCCGCTCGCCAAGTCGGCCACGACGCTCGTCCTCTTGAAACCCAGCCGGTCGACGATCGGCCCGCCGAAGAAGCCGGCCAGTACCGCGGCGAGCGTGACCACCCCTCCGGTGAGGCCGGTCTTCGCGGCACTGCCGGTGGTCTGCAGGACGAACCATGGCACCGCCACGAACGTGAGGGAGTTGCCGACCACGGACAGCGCGGTGGCCGAGAGCATCGCGAGGAGGGGCAACCTTCTCTGTGATCCTTTCGGGGCGGCATCGGTGATGGGTTCGGGTTCAAGGCGGGAAGATTCCACACGCGTGTGCCCACTCAAGCGAGCCGCAGGTACGCGCGGTACTCGCTCGCGTGAGAGCCCGAGGCCTCCGACGCCGGCCCGCTTACGAAGCCCGGGCCGACAGGCGATAGGGTGGCGGCCTCCGTCCGAGAAAGCGTAGCCACGAGGGGATCCAGAAGGCCACGCCACCATGCCGATCCCAGGTCCACGGGCGCGACGTGCGACGCGGATGTCGATAGCACCGTGTGGCGGAGTTTTTCCGCCCGCGCCGGCGATAGTCTACGCTCACGAGCCCACCCGGCCAGCAACCGGTCGAGGCGCTCCTCCGCGTGCCGGGAAAGGTCGGGGTTGTCGTGGGTCATGTTCGTCCTTTCGTCTCTTTGCGCGGTCACAGGAGATGGCCGCATTCAGCCACCAGGATCTTCTTCGTCCAACCTCAGCAATTCGGCCAGGTGTCTGCGCGCGACGGAGATCCGGTAGCGGATCGTGCCCGCTGGCACCCCCAGCGCCTCCCCGATCTCGGGACTCGAGAGCCCGCCCAAGACCCGCATCGTCAGCGCGGTCCGCAACTCCTCAGGAAGCGCTTGCATCGCCCGGTCGACCGCTTCTATCCGCTCCCGGCTCTCTAGCGCCCCCTGAGGGCCCGCCTCACGATCCCGGGTCCAGCGCGTCTCCAGGGGGGGGGGGGGGGGGTTGGGAGCAACCGACACAAAGAAGAGAAGAGAGGAGGGGGCAGAAAGAGAAAAAGGGGGGG
>JBPCIR010000156.1:0-5219 GCA_051006095.1 Rubrobacter sp.
GAGTAGAGTTCTCTAGCAATGTTGTTGTCGCGCAAAGGACCGAAGGATTGATGCACATCCGTCGCACGAACATAGGGATTCCGGTGTTCGGGGAGAGGTGCGTCCCGAGGTCCGCGAGGTCGCGATGAGAACGTGAGCGTCTAGCTCGACTACACTTCTCAGAAGAGGCCCCCGGACCGAGCGGACCGGGGGCTTCGAGCGTTGCTCGACGAGAGCAGCGATAATCTCCGACTCCGATCCCAATACGGACGATATCAGCCCTCCCAGGGCGCGACGAAGAGACGAGAGTAGAGGAGAACGAGAGAGATGTTCAACGACTGGTATTACATGGTGGCACAGGACCGGACGGTCCGCGAGCAAGACCTCGCCGAAAGAGTGGCCGAGCGCGGGAGATACGCACGGTCCCCCGGAAAACCCTCCCTTAGGGCCAGGATGGCGCGCAGACTCTTCGACCTGGCGGTAGCCGCCGAGAGTGAGGAGACCTGGCGCGTCGTCTGGGAGAGGTTGGAGGCCAGGGGGCGTCTGTAGAGCGGGCGCCCCTCCTGGCGAGGTTTCTACAGGAGGTGTGGTTATGAAGGCATTAGAGTTAAGAGGAGTAGAGAAGAGTTTCAAGAAGCGGCGGGGTGAGGTGGTACGCGCCCTCGACTCGGTCTCGCTCTCGGTCGGGAAAGGGGAGGTCGTCGGCATCCTCGGGCCCAACGGGAGCGGGAAAAGCACGCTGGTGCGTGTCATTTCCACGCTCGTCCTCCCTGACAGGGGGGAGGTCGAGGTCTTCGGGATCGACGCCACGCGCCATCCCAAGCAGGTGCAGCGCAGCATGAACCGGGTCAGCGTCGAGGCCAGCTTCTTCAAGAAGCTCTCGGCAATGGAGAATCTCCTCTACGGGGCCAAGCTCTACGGTGTGACCAGCGCCGAGGCGCGGCCAAGGATAAAGGAGATCCTCGACAACATCGGCTTCGCCCAAAAACGCGCCACCGAGCCAATGGAGCACCTGAGCCGCGGGATGCAGCAGAAGATAGCGCTCGCAAGAGCTTTGCTGACAAGCCCCGTCCTCATGCTCCTCGACGAGCCGACGACTGGCCTCGACCCGAGAAGCAAGAAGGACGTACAGGCGTTCATCCGTAGGATACGCAACGCCCACGACTCCTCGATACTGCTCTGCACCCACGACATGGGCGAGGCCGAGGAGCTCTGCGACCGGGTCGGCATCATGATGGACGGGAAGATACTGGCCCTCGAAGAAGCCGAAGAGCTCAAGCGCCGCTTCGCCACGAACGGAAGCGTGCCCACGATGGAGGAGACGTTTATGGCCGCGACGGGCTACTCCGTAGAAGAGGCCAGTGCGGAAGGAGATTAGAGATGCACAACAGGCTCAAGCCCAGATGGCTGGTCGAGATGATCGCCGTCTGGGGCTACGTACAACGTAACTACTTTCTGACCAAACGGTACTTCATGTGGGAGGTCGTCTGGCTGACCTTCACCACCGTAAACGCCATGTCCATAACCTTCATCGGGGCCGGGGCGGCCCAGCGGCCCGGTGCCGAGGCCATCAACATCCAGGAGTACATGACGTTCTTGCTCATCGGGGCGTTGATCTGGAGCTACCTGTCGATGATCTTCGACATCCTCTCCGAGACGGTGCAGTGGGAGCGGTGGGAGGGGACGATAGAGTACACGTTCATGAGCCCGACGAGCCGGGTCACCCACCTGCTCGGCATGGGTGTTTACGCCGTCGTCTACGGCATCATCCGCACCGCGATCGTCCTCGGCGTCGCCATGCTCGCGTTCGATCTCGACCTCTCGGATGCCAACTACTGGGCGGCCCTGGTTGTCCTCGCCGTATGCAGCATCTCGCTCGTTGGTTTCGGGGTCGTAGCCGCCGTTATGCCGCTGCTCTCCCCTGAGAAGGGCCAGCAGGTAACGTACATCGTCTCGGCTCTCCTGCTCCTCGTCTCGGGTGTCTACTACCCCATCAACGTGCTGCCCGAGTGGATGCAGGTGATGGCGCAGTTCTCTCCGGTCACGTACGCGCTCGAAGGATCGCGCGCGGCGCTCCTTGGCGGCGTAGGCCTCTCTCAACTGTGGGGCAGCATCTGGCCCCTACTCCTAATGGGCGTGGTCTTCGTGCCGATGGGGCTCTTCGTCTTCCACCTGGGCGAGAGCTACGCCAAGCGGACCGGAAAGCTCAAGCGAAGTGGATAATGGGAGGTCTTATTCCAGACCCTCGTAGATCTCAGCCAGGGATAAGTCTGTCTCCGGGCAGCTGCCTTCATCTACGAGATCGCCACGACGCCATACGCCGTCTTCAGTGCGGAAGTGGCGCTCGACCCACTTCCTGGCTTGAGAGATGATCAGGTACGCCTCGAGACCTGGCATTCGCTTGTAGGTTGCGAGCTTCTCGCGCCGGTCTGTCGTCTCGGTGCTCGGCGACGCCACCTCTACCACGAGACAAGGGTCGTCTTCGACATGCGGGTCATCCCCCTCGGGGCCGCATGCCACCATCACGTCAGGGTAGTAAATGACGTCGTCCGATACGCGCAGCTTGACACTCTCGGAATATACCCGGCAAGCGGCACCCCGTGCGGCACCCCAGAGGCAGCCGGAGATGTTGCCGATGATCCTGTTGTGCCGCTTCATAGCGCCGACCATCGCGAAGATCTCGCCGCCGACGTACTCGTGGCGGACCGTGGCCGACTCTTCGAGCTTCAGGTACTCATCGACTGTAAGGGAGTCGTGGGGTTTGACGCGCTCTGCCATGCGTATAGCGTAACGCACGTCCGTCCTAAACGATCTATTGGCCCGAAGCTACTTCCGAGTTACCGCCTTGCCGGCCGACCGGCCGGCGAGGCGTCATCACGGACATCGACTGCCCGGATTGGCGTATTTCTCGTCCTGGCGGGCGCGGTAGTACTCGCCACGGCTCATGGGCGGTTTACCTGGATGGGTCGCAGCGTGGATCGCCAGGTAGCGGTCGTAGGCGTTCTCGCCGGAGATCTCCTTCAGGTAGTCCCAGATAGCCCGTACAGGGTTCGCCATACCTTCCTATCTGGCCCCGACGGGCTCCCGTTCTATCTCGTTGCCTTCTGAGTCGAGGTGGGATTCCTGCCAGGGAGCCTCGCTCAACTCCGGCTCCTTGCTGCCGCGGATGATGCCAAACCACATGCGGGAGGCGTCCGCGATCACGATGATGATCGCGACCGCGAATACGATGGAGAGCACCCCGTCCACCGTGGTGTTGACCAGGATCTGACGCGCGTCGTCGATGCTCGCGGCACCCAGCGCTGCCATGGTGTCATTCAGCTGGCCCGCCTGTATCGATTGCTGGGCGGCCGCTCTCTGGGCGAAGAAGCCGATGGCCGGGTCTGTGGAGAAGATCTTCTGCCAGCTCGCCGTGAGCGTCACGGCCGCGTCCCAGGCGAGCGGCAGTCCCGTAACCCAGGCGTAGCGAAATTTGCCCATCTTGATGAGGATCGTCGTACCGACCGTCAGGGCGACGGCTGCCAGTAGCTGGTTCGCGATGCCGAACAGGGGGAAGAGCTGGTTGATGCCTCCTAATGGGTCGTTCACGCCGGCCCAGAGGAAGTAGCCCCAGCCTGCGACGATGAGGGCGCTGGCTATGATGTTGCCGGGCAGCCAGGAGGGACGGGCGAAGGGCCTCCAGACGTTGCCGATGAGGTCCTGGATCATGAACCGCCCGACCCTGGTTCCTGCGTCCACGGTCGTCAGGATAAACAGGGCTTCGAACATGATGGCGAAGTGGTACCAGAACGCCTGCAGGGCCGCTCCGAAGATGCCGGTAACCCCGGCAAAGATCGCGGATATCCCGACTGCGAGCGTCGGCGCGCCTCCGGTTCTGCCGACGATGGAGTCCTCACCGACGGCGTTGGCCGTGCTCTGGAGCGTCTGGGGGCTTACGGAGAACCCGAAACCGTTGACGGCCTGGGAGGCTGACTGGACGGTATCCCCGAGGAGCGCCGGGTTCGCGTTCATCGCGAAGTACACGCCGGGGTCGAGCGTGACAGCGGCGATCATGGCCATCACCGCCACGAACGACTCAACGAGCATCGCGCCGTAGCCGATAGGGCGCACCTGCGACTCTTTCTGGATCAGCTTGGGCGTGGTTCCAGAAGCGACGAGCGCGTGGAAGCCCGAGAGAGCCCCGCAGGCGATGATTATGAACACGAACGGGAAGAGCGCGCCGGCGAAGACCGGTCCCTGGCCGTTGAAGGCGAACTCCGTAAAGCGGGGCATGTTCATCGGCGGCAGGGTTATGGCTATCCCGACGGCGAGCAGGGCTATGGTCCCGATCTTCATGAAGGTCGAGAGGTAGTCGCGGGGGGCCAGAAGTACCCACACCGGCAGGACCGAGGCTACGAAGCCGTAGACTATGAGAGCGAAGGTGAGCTGGTTCGGGGTGAACGTCCACGCCTCCGCGTAGGGGGAGCTCTCCGAGATCCAACCTCCCCCAATGATGGCGAGTATCAGGAGACCGATGCCGATCAGCGATACCTCGAGGACCCGCCCGGGACGCAGGAAGCGCAGGTACACGCCCATCAGCACGGCTATGGGGAGGGTCATCGCGAGCGAGAAAGCGCCCCATGGGGACGCCGCGAGCGCGTTGACAACGACGAGGGCTAGAACGGCGAGCAGGATCACCATGATCGAAAGCACCGCGATCAGGGCCGCCGCTCCTCCTACGGGCCCGATCTCTTCTCGCGCCATCTGCCCGAGGCTCTTGCCGTCTCTGCGCATCGAGAAGAAGAGCGTCGTCATGTCCTGAACAGCACCGGCCAGTACGACGCCGACGATGATCCAGATCGTCCCAGGCAGGAAGCCCATCTGGGCCGCCAGTACAGGCCCGACGAGCGGACCTGCCCCGGCTATGGCCGCGAAGTGGTGCCCGAAGAGCACCCTCCGGTCCATCGGCTCGAAGTCCCTACCGTTGTTTAGCCGCTCCGCTGGCGTCGCCCTGGAATCATCGGTTCCAAGTACTCTGTCCCTGATAAAGCGCGCGTAGAAGCGGTAGGCGATGGCGTAAGAGGCCAGGGCCGCGAACAGCAACCATCCAGCGTTTATCGTCTCGCCCTGGGATAGAGCGAGGACTCCCCAACACGAAGCCCCGACGATAGCTATGCCGACCCAGATCCCGTACCGGCCAAGAAGGTTCATGAAATCGTCACCCCTTCCCAAAGGTTCGCAAGAACTAGACCATGCTAGCA
>JBPCIR010000157.1:0-8547 GCA_051006095.1 Rubrobacter sp.
CTGAGGAGAAGGCCATAGGGGAGGCCTCTCCTCTTTACCTCTACAGCCAGGAGGCTCCTGGCCGCATAAAGCACTACATACCACACGCGAGGCTTATCGCCATCCTCCGCAACCCCGTAGAGAGGGCGTTCTCGAGCTACCTGCACTGCATCCGGGACAGAGGCGAGCCGCTTGAGGATTTCGCAAAGGCGCTACAAGACGAAGAGACGCGCATTGCAAACGGCTGGGGTCCCATATGGCACTACAAGAACGCAGGATTCTACTCCGCCCAACTGGAGCGATATTTCGATGCCTTTAGGCGCGAGCAGATCGAGATCTTCCTCTACGAAGACCTCAAGGATGATCCTGTCGGCGTGCTACAGAGCATTTTCCGGTTCTTACGGGTGGATGACACCCGTCTTCCGGATATTTCCTTGAAGCACAACATATCGGGTGTACCCAGAAGCCGGGTCGTACATGCCCTGCTCAACAAGCCGAACCCGATTAAGTCCGCGTTCAGGCCGTTGATTCCTGCCAAATTGCGCAATCGCCTCAACCACAACCTGACGGGCCGGAACCTCGTTAAGCCGCAGCTTTCACCCGAGGTGCGCAGGCAATTGATCGAAGCGTACTCGGAAGATATCTTGAAGGTGCAAGAAATCATCCACCGCGACCTTTCTCGTTGGCTGGAGTGAACGAGAACCTGGTCATATGGCGGCCCCTTGAGCTTGCGCGGGCACATCGCAAGTCAGACTCCGGTCTCTACGAGATCTGGCACACTTGGAGGACGACAGAAGGGTGCGCCGAGATGAGAAATTACCTGACGGCTGATGCCTGTAGCCTGAGACCTACTCTTCTTCCCCGCGCTGTTCGCGGAGGAAGCCTTCGAGTTCCTGGGCCAGTTCGTCGCCCGATGGCAGGTTGCGCGGACCCTGATCTGCCTGCGAGTCGAAGCGTTCTTCGAGCATCCTGACGTAGGAGGAGAGATCGGAATCCTGGGAGACGGCCACCGAGACCTGTTCCTGGTAGGTCTCCGCGGTGCTTTCGAGCTCGGCGGTATCTACTTCCATGCCGAGCAGGCCAGAGAGCTTGTCCAGCAAGGCGAGGGCCGCTGGGGCGGAAGGGACGGCGGGCAGGTAGTGCGGGACCGAGGCCCAGAAGCTCACCGAGGGCAGGCCCCCGTCGGCGCACGCGCGGTGCAGTACGCCGGTGATGCCCGTCGGCCCCTCGTAGCGCGAGGCGGAGAGACCCAGAGACTCGACCAGTGCGGTGTCCTGGGAGTTGGCGGCGACCGAGACGGGACGCGAATGCGGCACGTCGGCGAGCAGGGCGCCCATCGTCACCACGAGCTCTACGTTCAACGCCCTGGCCAGCTCTACGACCGCCGTAGAGAAAGCGCGCCACCTGAAGTTCGGCTCCGGACCCGTCAGCAAGATGGCTCCACGGCCGCCGGCGGCTTCCAGCATTGGCTCGGTCGCCGAGAGCAGGTTCTCGGGCCATTCGATCTCGCGCGTCACACCGTCGACCAGCTTGACCTGGGGCCGCGTAGTCTGAAAGTCGAAGAACTCTTCGCCGTCGAAGCCGCCGAAACGCCGCGCCTCCCACGAGCTGGCCAAGGCCCCGACAGTGACGCTCGCCGCGTCGGCTGCGTCGTTCCAGCCCGTGAAGCCGGCGATGAGTACGGGCCGCTCCAGCTCGGGCATCCAGTCGATGTTTATGTGTGTTATGTCCATAGGGCTAGCTTACCACGCGGCAACAGACGATCCGAAAGTTCGCCCCTCTATACAAAGGAACGCTCAAGGATCAGGGCGTGTCCCAGGCGCCGCAGGTACTCGATCTCGGGGATCTCACGCGCCCCCAGCCTGGCGAGGTGTGGGTTCTGGATCTGGCAGTCGAGAAGCTCGTAACCACGCGCCCTCAAACGCTCTACCAGGTAGACGAAGCAGACTTTGGAGGCGTCACGCATGCGGGTGAACATCGACTCGCCCATGAAAGCCGCACCCAGAGTAACTCCGTAGAGTCCTCCGACGAGTTCGCCTTCGCTATAGGCTTCGACGCTGTGCGCCTTGCCTGCGCGGTGTAGCCTGACGTAAGCCTCGACTATCTCAGGGCTGATCCAGGTCTCCTCCCTGTCGGCGCAAGCCCGTATGACGCCTTGGAAGTTCTCGTCCACGCGCACTTCGTAGGTCTGTTTGCGGATCACACGCCCGAGCGAGCGGGGGACGTGCAGGTCTTCGAACTCGAGTACGCTGCGCGGGTCCGAGCGGTAGAACTCGATGCGCCCGAAAGAATCAGCCATTGGGAACGCGCCGGCCCTATAACACGCCTCGAGGATCTCCGTCGTCAGCTTCATGGCTTATGGTATGGGCGCCCTGGTCCTATCCTGACGGCCCCAGCCAGTCGGGCCCTGCGTAATCTATCTCGTCCATCCGGGAGCCTGGATCAGAGGCCAGATCTCACCGACAGTCTCACCGCGCAGGCCGCGCACGCTGGAGACAGCATCGGGCACCTCGACGCCCATGCCGCCTAGCACGGCGAGAGCCGCAGGACGCACGGCCCTGGTCGCACCGTCTGAGATCTTCAATGCCATGCCCCAGCCGTCCTGGCTTCCGACCGCGAGCACGGCCTCGGCCCCGCCCTTGACCAGGAGGTCCGTCGAGTCCATGAGGTCGGTGTCGAGCCTTCCTGTTCCCGCGACCATAAAGGGATGCTCCCGCATCGCGTCCCTGATACGCAGTGCTGCCCCGGCGAGCTCATCGGGGAGGGCGGTGCCTGTGGCGACGCGGGCGAGGCCTGTTGCGAAGCTCCGCAGCGGCAGAGCGAAGGCTGGGACGCCGCAGTTGTCGCCGGCGACGAGCACCTCGTCCTCCCGCAAACCGCAGACCTCGGCTATGAGACCAAGTATGCTGCGTTGGAGCGGGTGGCCAGGGTCGCGGTAGGTGGAGGTCTCGTAGCCCTCGTGGACGCAGACGGCGAGCATCCCGGCGTGCTTGCCCGAGCAGTTGCCGTGAACCGGACGCGGCTCTTCACCGTTGCGGATCAGACCGTCGGCCTCGGGTTCATACAGCGGCAGATGGGCACCGCTCTGAAGGTCATCTTCGGTCAGGCCGGCCTTCTTGAGTATGGACCTGACGGCGGCGAGGTGAGGCTCTTCGGCATTATGGGAGGCGCAGGCTACGGCGAGCTCTCTATCCGTCAGCCCGAAGGCTTCGGCGGCGCCAGAGAGGACGAGCGGGAGCGCCTGCAACGGCTTGGCCGAAGAGCGGGCGTAGATGTAGGCCTCGGGGTCGCCGACGGCCTCGATCACGTTGCCATCAGGGTCGCAGACGGCTAGTCGGCCGCGGTGGACGCTCTCGAGGAGCGCGCCGCGCGTGACGGCGGCGACCGGGGCGTCCTCGGGTAGACCGGAGGCGCCGTGCACCCGGCTACTCGCCCGCGGAGCGGATGATGTGGAGGGACAGCAGGTCGTGGGCCACGCGCATCCGGCCCATAGCTACGGAGAAGTCGCCGCCTGCGAGGTACTCGCGCCCCTCCTTGACGAGAGCGCGTAGCTTCTCGAGCAGTTCGTCGTCCTTGCCGCCGGGACTCGCACCCCGCAGGCTCGCTTCGACCATCCCTAGCATGGTATCGACCCTCGGGCTCGAGGTCCACATCGCGAGGATCGCGACGTCCATGTAGCTGTCGATCCTGAGCAGGTGCGCCGTCCTCATCGCCGCATCGGACCTCTCCCCCGCCTTCAAGGAAACCACCGCGTTACGTTCTTCGAGAGTATCCCTGGCAGGTCCGCCTCAGGCACCCCTGCCGCCTCTGCCGCCCCGAGGATGGCGTGCAGCGTCGATGGCAGGTCGCCGTAGGGTATGTCCGAGCCATAGCAGATGCGGGAAGGGTCGACGGAAGAGCAGAGCACGTAGAGGTCTTTGGCCTGCACCACGGAGGTCTCGAACAATACGTTCGAATGTTCCTCGAAAGCGTGTGCCGCGGAGAGCACCTCGACCATCGCACAGTGACCGAGGATAAGGCGCAGCTCGGGGTGCGCCTCGACCGTCGGAAGGAGCGGCTCGACGATCCGCTGCATGGCGAAACCGGTGTGGATCAGGACCGGAAGATCTATCTCCGCCGCCATCCCCAACACGCGCACGACCCGCGGGTCGTCGAGCTCGAATTTCTGCGAGACGGGATGGAGCTTGAGGCCCATAAATCCGCGCTCGACACAGCGCCCGAACTCCCTGTCGTAATCGAGGTGCGGGTTGAGGCGGAAGAAAGGCACGAAGGAGGAACGGTGCTCCTCATAAGCGTTCCACACGACGTCGTTCGGACCCGAATAATCGTCGCGGGCGTTCGGGTCGTTCAAGGGGAAGACGATACTCCTCTTGACTCCCGCGGCCTCCATGCGGTCGCGCATCGCGTCGGCGGTCATCGTCCTGCCGTCTATATCGGCCCCGATGTGGGCGTGGGCGTCGAAGATCTCGACGCCGGCAGGGATCTTCGCCTCGACCCAGGACCAGATGGAGGCCATAGCCCCACCAGTCAGCGCTTCGATGTCGTGCGCCTTCTCCAAAGTGACCGCCGATCTAACCTCGATTAGAGGAGCAACAGCTGTGAAATGTTAGCAGGGGGATTTCGACGTTGCTAAGATCGCGCCACAAACAACTTCAGAAACGTTTGGAAGTCAACCTCGAGCCATCCCCGATCCTCCGGGACACTGCCGAAGTCTACTTCTTCGGCACGCGAACATCGTAAGGTCGGCCTTGACAAAATGTGCCTTCTCATGGACGTTCGTGGATGACCCTGGACTGTGGCTTCACCGCCTGCTATGCTCATCACAACGTATCAACGAAGGTTGGAAGGTGTGCATGTCCGACGAACGCTGCGACCTCATCTGTATCGACGCCCCGAGGGCCGAGGCAATCCGCGAGAAGCTGCTAGTCGAGGAGATTGCCCAGGAGGCGGCGGACCGCGCTCGGTCCCTCTCCGACCCTACGAGGCTGACGCTTGCGGCTGCCTTGCGCGAGGGGGAGGAGCTGTGCGTCTGCGACCTCTCCTGGATCGCTGGGCGCTCACAGAATCTCGTCTCGCACCACTTGAGGACGCTGCGCTCCCTCGGCATGGTCCGCTCCCGTCGTGAAGGCAAGCTGGTCATGTACGCGCTCACAGGCGAGGGGTGCTCGCTCCTAGACGTCGTGTTGGGCGAAGCGAAGCCCGCGAGCGCAAGGGCATGAGCCGCCCAAAGAAAATGCTGCCTATTCTGGGGCAGGCGCCCCAGGAACCTGAAGCGGTGCGTGATGAAGCCGGTGGCTGCGCCGACGACTGCTGCTCGGCACCTGAGACGGTAGAAGCTTCCGCAGTGACTCCGAGCACGCGGGAGGCGAACCCCGAGGCGCCGGAGGGAGACGCTGCGCTCGGCCTCTTGGGGAGGACCGTCGTTCGCGTCGAGGGGATGGACTGCGCTAGCTGCGCGGCCACCGTAGAGAGGCGCGTATCGGTCCTGCCCGGCGTGGCGAGGGCGACCGTGAACTTCGCCGCCGGGCGCCTGGACGCCGAGCACGACCCCGGGCTCTCGCTCGAAGACATCGAGAGGGCCGTCAGGGCCGCTGGCTACGGGGTGGCCAAGACCGAGGAAGCCGAGAGAACGCCCTTCTGGCGCACCCCGAGGGCGCTGCTTACGGCGGGATCCGCTCTGCTGTTCCTCATGGGCCTAGCGCTCTCCGTTGCCGGTGCTCCAGAGATCGTGCGGGTAGTAGCCTACCTTGCCGCCATCACCATGGGCGGCTTGCCGATCTTCCGGGCGGCCGTGGCGGGCCTGAGGGCGCGGCACCTGGACATGAACGTGCTCATGAGCGCAGCCACGGTCGGCGCCGTGGGGATAGGGGAGTGGGCGGAGGCAGCATCGGTCGTGGTCCTGTTCGCCGCCGGGAATGCCCTGCAGGTCTACGCCATAGACAGGACACGCGGGGCCGTCAAGGCGCTCATGCGCCTCGCCCCGAACGAGGTCCTCGTCAGGAGGGACGGCTCCGAGATGGTGGTGCCGGCTGACGAGGTCGGCGTCGGGGAGTCGGTGATAGTCAGACCCGGCGAGAGGATGGCGGTGGACGGCGAGGTCGTCGAAGGGGCATCGGCGGTGGACGAGGCCCCGGTGACGGGGGAGAGCGTACCCGTGGAGAAGGGAGCGGGCGACGCGATCTACTCTGGCTCCCTCAACGGCCAGGGCGGGCTGCTCATCGAGGCGACCAGGAGGGCCGCGGACTCGACGCTGCAGAGGATCACGCGCCTCGTGGAGGAGGCCCAGGCTAAGAAGGCTCCCGCCGAGCACTTCGTTGACCGCTTCTCGCGGGTGTACACGCCCGTGGTGGTGGCCGCGGCTGTGGCCCTGGCCGCGGTGCCTCCCCTGCTTGGGGCGGGTTTCGGCGAGTGGTTCTATCGGGCGCTGGCGCTGCTCATCATCGCGTGCCCGTGCGCCCTGGTGATCTCCACTCCCGTTACGGTCGTCTCTGGGATCGGGGCTGCCTCGCGGCGCGGGATCCTGATCAAGGGCGGGGCTGCCCTCGAAGCCGCCGGCAGGATCAAGGCCCTGGCCTTCGACAAGACCGGAACGCTCACCGAGGGACGCCCAGTCGTCTCGCGCCTCGTGACCCTGCACGGCAAGGACAAGGGCGAGGCCGTCAGGTTGGCCGCGGCCCTTGAGCGACGCTCGGAGCACCCGCTGGCGCACGCGATCCTGGCGGCGGCCGAAGGACATACCGAGGCGAGCACTGGCACCACCGGAACGGACGGCCTGCCGCTGGTCACGAACTTCCGGTCCGTCGCGGGGAGGGGAGCCGAAGGCGAGGTAGGGGGAAAGCCCTACCTGATCGGCAGCCCCCGCCTCTTCGCCGAGAGGGGGATAGCTTTGGACGGGGCGAACGGGGCGCTCGAAGAGGTCGAGCGGGTGGGCGAGACGCCGGTCGTCCTGGGCGACGATAACGGCCCCCTGGCGGTATTCGGGCTCGCCGACTCCCTGCGTCCCGACGCGAAGGCCACAGTCGAGGCGCTGCGCGGGGCGGGGATCGGCGAGCTGGTTATGCTCACCGGGGACGCAGAGGCACCCGCGAGGAGGATCGCCGATGAGTTGGGCGTGAGCTACAAGGCGCGGCTGTTGCCCGAACAGAAGGTCGAAGCCGTGCGAAGGCTCGTCGAGGAGCATGGGGACGTAGGCATGGTCGGCGACGGCGTGAACGACGCACCCGCCCTGGCCGCCTCCTCGGTCGGCTTCGCGATGGGAGCGGCGGGAACGGACGTGGCCCTAGAGACGGCCGACGTTGCTCTCATGCAAGACGACCTGCCGAAACTCGCCGAGGCGGTGCGGCTCTCGCGGGCGGCCGAGGGGATCATCAGGCAGAACGTCGTCGTCTCGATCGCCATAAAGGGCCTTTTCGTGTTGCTCGCCCCCTTCGGGTTGGTGGCGCTGTGGCTCGCTGTCCTGGCGGACATGGGAACCTCCATCGCCGTCACCCTCAACGGCCTCAGGCTATTCCGCAAAGGGAACCACAAGGGGAACCGCTAGGCGTGTCAGCACAGGCGACGGCCGCCCGCAGGGAGGTGCTTCACCGGCGGGGCGTAAGGCTTGAGTGGTTCACCGTAGCGTGGAACGCGGTCGAGGGGGTCGTAGCGATGGGGGCCGGGCTGGTTACGGGCAGCGTCGCCCTCATCGGCTTCGGGGCGGACAGCTTTATCGAGGTGATCTCCGCCGTCGCCCTCCTGTGGCGCTTTCGCAAGGCTGGGCCGAACGCGAGCGCCGAGGAACGCGGCGACGCCGAACGGCGGGCGCTCTACCTGGTGGCGGCGACCTTCTTCCTGTTGGCGGCATACATAGGCTACGAGGCCGTAGGCGCGCTCCTGTCCCGCGAAGGGCCGGAGGACTCGACCGTAGGGCTCGTGCTCTCCGTGGTCTCGCTCCTCGTGATGCCCGCCCTCGCCTACGGCAAGCAACGCACCGGACGCGAGATGGGCAGCGATGCGCTCGAGGCCGACGCCGTCGAGACCTGGGTCTGCTCTTACCTGTCCCTTGCGCTGCTCGTCGGCGTGAGTCTCAACGCGACCTTCGGCTGGTGGTGGGCCGATCCGGCGGGTGCTCTCGCGATGCTTCCCGTGATCGTGTGGCAAGGATGGGAGACGCTTGGGGAAGCGCGAGAGAAAGGACACGCGGGTGAAGAAAGCTAGCGGCACCCGTCGGGGTTGGCGGGACTCGGAGGATGATGGCGATGAGAAGTCCTCCGCACGCAGGATATTTTGCGCGCTCGTGGGCGTGGTCGCCTACGTCGCCGCGAAGTACGTCTTCGGGTTTTAGGGATAAGTAGGGCAGCGTGTGAGCGAGCAACCCACCGAGAACAACGGCAACGGGATAGTCGAGAGCGTCCTGCCGGGGGAGAGTGCGACCGCGAGGGCGGCGCACGCATCGCTAAAGGCAATACGGTTTAGATAAGCAGAACGACCGCTTCGCGAAAGGGTTTGGTCGGTTGAGGCCAGGCGCGATGGCTCGGGTTTTTGACCCTGAACTTGGACATCTTCCGTTTGACGACGCGAGGATTGCTA
>JBPCIR010000158.1:0-17460 GCA_051006095.1 Rubrobacter sp.
CGATGCACGTCCAGTACGGTCCATCGCTGCTGCTCGGCTACATCTTCGTGCTCTCCATCGGCCTCGGACTCCTCCGCCGCTACGTCAACACCACGGCGAGCTTCCTGGCGCATGCAGGCTACAACACACTAGGCATCCTGGCCGTCTACTTCTTCGGACTGTAGAGCGGTTCGGCCTACGCCCCACGCCTCATCAGCAGCCACTTCCTTCCGCCCTCGGGCGTAGGAGCACCGAAAGTCTCTACGGTTTCGAACCCTGCCCTCTCGTACACGCGGATAGCGCGGCGGTTGAAGGTCGCGACGGTAAGGCGGAAGGCCTGAGGTGCGTACGTCTCCCTCGCGAACCGCAGGCCGGCGAGCAGGAACGCTTCTCCGAGGCCCCGCCCCGTGAGATCCGGCCTCATCCCCAGCCCGATGTCGGTGGCAGGCTCGATCTCGTAGACCCCGAGCCGCCTTCCGGCAGCGACCCGCGCGTCCTCGCCGAAGCAGAAATATCCAACCAGATCTCCGTGTTCATCGTAGACGGAGTGGTAGGAGAGGCGTGGTTCCAGGAGTGCGTCGACGGAGGTGGGATCACCATCGTAGATCGAATAGGGTCCGCCGTAACGCCAGCGCGAGATGGCTCGCGCGTCGCAGGGCGTGATCGGCTTCAGGGTGAAGCGCAACGCCGGCGCCTTGGGAGTCTAGGCTGCCAGGGAGTCTGTGACAGGGACGACGGGTGCGGGCTCGAGCGCCGCGGCGATCCTGACCAGTAGCTCACTGACCTCGACGTCCAATCCACTGGCGATGCTCTCGAGCACCCTCGAGGACGGATCCTTCTCCCCGCGTTCGATCTCTGCGAGGTACGAGACCGAGACGTGCGCGCCTTCGGCGACCTGCTTGAGCGTCAGCCCCCGCTCGTTGCGTTCCGCCCGCAGGGTCTCGCCGATGGTCGAGAGAAGGTCTCCTGTGTGCCGCTCCGGACTGATCTCCAAAGTCTTCACGCCCTTGATTCTATCTTCCAATCGGCGCTTTGCGCAACCCACCAGCCAACTTCTTGACCAGAATCACCTCTTCGGAGTCAGCCTCAGGGGTCCCGTACGGCGTCTCCATGACCACGGGAACTCCTGACAGACCGTCGAAAAACCCTGACCAGGCGTCGATGGATATGCGCCCCTCCCCCACCTTGCGATGCCCGTCGCGGTGGCTCCCGAGTTCGTTTTTCGCGTCGTTGAGGTGAACCAGGGCGACGGCATCCCCCACGGCATCCACGAGCTCAGCAGCGACTATTCGCCCCCCGCCCTCCGCCGACAGATCGTAGCCGGCCACGAATGCGTGGGCCGTGTCGACGCAGACCCTCACCCCGCCGCGCCGCGCGACCTCCCCGAGTTCCTCGAACGTCGAGCAGAGTTGGGTGCCGGCGCCGACGGAGTTCTCGATTAAGGGCTCGGCCACCGCTCCTTGGTCACCGTCGAGCGCCGCGGCCTGCTCCCTCGCGCGCCCCAGACCTTCGACGAGCCGCTTCATGCCCTTCTCTTCGCCGTCCCCGCCGTGGCTGCCCGCGTGCACGACTACCAGGTCGACCCCGAGCGCGCCGGCCGCGGCGAGCTCGCGCGCCAGAGCCAGCACCGAAAGGTCTCGCTGCTCCTCGCTCGTAGAGGCAAGGTTTATGAGGTACTTCGCGTGAGCGACGACCGGCGAGATGCCAAGTTCACGGCTTCCCTCGACGAAGGTCTCGGCGTCGTCGCGCCGCCTGGGGTCGGCCCACGCCTGCGGGTTGGAGACGAAGATCTGGACGGTCTCGCACCCGAGCTCGCGCGCTGCCTCGATGGTTCCGGCGAGCCCGCCGGAGGTCGGAAGATGCCTTCCTATGCTGTTCGTCCTCCCTGGCATGGCGGGGATTCTACCGGCCTGCGGCGGTCCTCGCTGTGAGAGATATAATCTCTCGAGACTATCAGGATGATCGGAAGGAGCCAACCGCATGGCGGTCGAAGGCAAGGTAGCGAAGATTCTGGGCAACAACGAGATCGTTATAAACCGCGGAAGAGGCCAGGGGGTCCGCCAAGGCATGCTCTTCGAGATCTTCACCCCAGAGGGCGAGGAGGTCTGGGACCCTGATACTGGCGAGACGCTCGGCACGGTCGAGGACGTCAAGGCGAAGGCCGAGGTCACGGAGGTCAAGGACAGGCTGGCCGTGGCCCGCCTCCAGAATACGCAGGATACGCCGTTCGGGGCCGTGAACATCGGGGAGATGCAGGAGAACCTGCAGCGTATGTTCGGGCAGATGTTCGGCGACGACGTCCAGGTCCGCGGCTTCGGCACTACTTCGGGCGACGACCCGGACCTCGAGTCGATACTCGGCGGGCCCCTGCAGGACCTCTCACAGGTGCAGGTCGGGGACGCCGTGCGCGAGATCAAACGCCGCTAGACCCGACGCAGGCACCCGCTTTGAACGACCTCTCCCGCCTCCCGGTGACGTTCGGCCTCATAGCCGCCTGCGTGGCCGTTTACATCGCCGTCGCGCTCGCCGGCCAAACCTACGGCTACCCGCTGAACGTCGGGCTCGTGACGCAGCCCCACGAGGTGCTCGCGCAAGGCGCCCTCCTGCCAGCAGCCGTCGCCGGTGGCGAAGTGTGGCTGTTGCTAACGAGCATGTTCCTGCACTCGGGGTTCATCCACCTGGCGCTGAACATGCTCTCGCTGTACTTCCTCGGTTCGTTCGTGGAGCAGGCGTTCGGGCGGAGCCGTTTTCTCGCGCTCTACCTGTGCAGCGGGCTCGCCGGCGGCATCGCCTACCTCTACTTCGGTGCCTTCGACGAACCCGCCGTAGGGGCTTCCGGCGCGATCTTCGGCCTTCTCGGGGGCGTCCTCGGTTACTCCCTGCGCAACGGCACCTTCTCCTGGCAGAACCCGCTGATCCGCCAGCTCCTGATCCTGACCGCCCTGAACCTCTACTTCGGGTTCTCCGTCCCCAATATCAGCAACACGGCGCACATCGGCGGCCTCGTCGGCGGGGCCGCTTTCGGATGGCTTACAGCGCCCACCGTCTACTCGGGCAAGAAGCTCCGGGCAGCGACACCAACCATCATCCTCTTCGGCGCGGAACTCATCCTGCTCGCCCTGTGGCTCTTGTAGCTAGTCAGCACGCTTCGGGCCTTTGGCCCTCGCTTGTCAGCATTTCAGCTTCTTCCGTTCCAGGCTCGCCCGGCTGCGCAAGAGGCACCGCTACCAGCGGCCGTGGATTCTACGCTCGTGTTGCCGCTTCGGGACGACTTGGCTGAAATGCTGACAAGGCGGCGAAGCCGCCGTGCTGACTAGCTGACATGCTGAAATGCTATTAACCCTGCGGCCGTGGCGATTAGCGTCGCCACGAACAGGATACCGGCAGACCTGTTCGCATCCTCGGCCTGGGCCTCGGGGAGAAGGTGCGCGGCGCCGATGTAGGCGAGCACCCCTCCTGCGACACCGGTCAAGAGTCCGAGCGTACCTTCACCAGGTGCTGGGAAGGCCACGGTCAACGCCGCCGCGGCAGGGATAGCCAGCCCGAGAGTGATCGCCGTCCTCAGTACCCCGGCCCTCCCTACGCGCGCGGCGAGCAGGACGGCGGCGAGGGAGATCCCAACGGGTATCTGGTGAACGAGAACCCCGAGTCCGACGAGCCAGGACGTGACGGCCCCTGCCTTCGCGCCTACGCCCAGAACGAAGCCATCCGCGAGGTTGTGGATGGCCAGCCCGATGACGAAAGGCCCGAGCGCGTGTTTGTGGACGTGCTCGGCGGGCTGGTGGTGCGTGTGGGCCCTGGTGAACGCCTCGGTCATGAAGAGCAGGGCAAAGCCTCCGACGAACCCGGCGACCGCGGCCTCGCCGCCGAGTTCGAGACCCTCGGGGAAGAGGTCGACAAACGCGAGCGCGAGCAGTATCCCGGCGGCGAAGGCGGCGCCGTAAGACCGGCCCCTGGCCCCCAACTCTCCACCGAGTAGGGCGAGAAGGCTCGCCGCCGAGAAGCCAACAGCGGCCAGCGAAGCCATCAGGATCGCACTCAAAGCCTCAACCCACCACCCTCGTAGCGACCGTGTGAGCACGCGCTACTTGCAATCGGAGCACCTCCCGTAAACCTCGAGGCTGTGGGCGCGTACCTCGAAGTCGCCGCCGACACGGGGAAGGCTCCGTAGGTCCACGGGACACCGCTCGAACTCAGTGACGCTCCCACAGTCCTCACAGACGAGGTGGTGGTGGTGGTCCTCAGCCAGCTCGTAGCGCGAGCCTTGACCAAGGTCGAGCCTGCGCACGAGCCCCAGCCCGGTGAAAAGGTCGAGCGTCCTGTACACCGTTACCATCCCAACCTCGGGGCAACGGGCTCTAATCTCCTCAAGCCCCTGATGCTGTCCGGCCGAGATCGCCGCCAGAACAGCCAAACGCTGCGGGGTGGCCTTGTACCCGCAACCACGTAGCTTCCTAATGGCCGCCTCGAATCTCACCCGAGCCTCGCATTCTAATTGAAAGATTTTTTCATTTGCAAAATAGCAGGCGGGGTCAGGGGCGTCAAGGCGGTCGGACACGACAAAATCGGGGGCGGCTACCAAGTTCTGCGAAATCTTTGTAAACTCTTTCGAACTCGTGGCTTCCAGGAAGAACATGCGGCTTACGCTATTGGCCCGCTTCCGCTCCATCTTGAGCGGTCGCGACTGGGTCTACCTATCAAGTCTGCTCGTTCCTCTGGTGGTCTACAACCTGGTATTGAAGGGGATCCGGATACAGTCTCAGGAAGAACTTCAGGGCGGGTTCGCCGCCTTCGCCCTCATCCGTTCTGACCTGCTCTTCAACCTCGGGTACGTCTTCCTCTGGGTCGGGCTATTCGCCTTGACGAGGCAGAGCAGTTTTCGGTGGCCTGTGCTGGTCCTCTTCCACGCGGTCACGATACTCGTCCTGGCGACGACGACCTCGGCCCACGGGTACTTTCAGGAGACTGGCTCGACGCTCAGCCTCAGCATCATCACTTACTCGATCGGCAAGCTGGGAGAGATCACGGACGTTATCGGCAGCGTGACGTCGCTGGCTACCTGGGCCTGGGCCCTGCTCATCGTCGGCTACATCGTGCTTGGTCCGTGGATAATAGCGACGCTCGTTTGTGGAAAGCGTGAAGAACCCGAGTCCATCGGTTCCCCGTCCACATCCAGGCTGTTCGCCCTCGGGGCATTCGCAGCGTCGTTGGGGTTCATCTTCCTCTCGCTGCCCGTCGGTGCCGGAGTGGCCGGCAAATCCTTCTCCAGGGACGCCGTCGTCAACGTCGTCATGTCCGAGGTGGAACACGCGAGGATCAGAGACCTTGCCGCCAACGCCTCTTCGATAGAGCCCCCTGAGGACACCAGCCTGCAGAAGACCGCGGAGACGGAGAAGAAGAACGTCGTCCTGATCCACCTCGAGTCCGCCAGGGCTCGCTCCACGACGCCCTACAACGAGGGTCTGGACACGACCCCCTACCTCGACACGCTCTCGAAGAATAGCTTGTTGGCCGAGCATGCGTACACGATCGTCCCCCACACCTCGAAGGCTATTACCTCGATAAATTGCGGCATCGATGCGCACCTCGTGCGTGAGATCACCGAGTCCGACCCTGGCGGCGTCCCTGCCAGGTGCCTGCCCGAGCTCTTGAAGGAGCAGGGGTATAATTCCGTCTGGTTCTCCTCGGCGACCGAGCACTTCGAGGACCGAAGGGAACTCGTCGATAACTTCGGATACGACGACTTCCGACCTGTTGAGACGATGGAGACGGTGGGTTTCCAGAAGTCCAACTACTTCGGCTACGAGGACGACATCATGCTCCAGCCGAGCAGGGATTGGATAGAGCGACACAAAGACAAACCATTCCTTGCGACCTACCTCGGGGTCACGGGCCACCACGACTACCGGCCCATCGACCGTTACGGGCTGAAGGACTACTCGAACTTTCCCCCGCTCGACCACTACCAGAACGAGATGCGGTACCTCGACTTCTTCGTGAAGAACATCATGGACCAGTACAAAGAGGTGGGGCTGTACGACGACACGATCTTCGTGATCTACGGCGACCACGGGGAAGGGTTCGGCGAGCACGACCTCTTCCAGCACGACAACACCATCTACCAGGAGGGGCTCAAGGTGCCCTTCATCATCCACGAGCCTGGACGCTTCGAAGAAGGCCGACGCGCGCAGGCCTTGACGAACCAGCTCGACATACTCCCCACCCTGGTCGACTTGCTCGGCTACGAGGTAAAGGGCGGCCATTACGCGGGGAGATCCCTCCTCGCTCCGCCGGATGAGGACCGCACGCTGTTCTTTTCTTGCTTTGACGAGTACAGGTGCCTCGCCAGCATACAGGGGACCGAGAAGTACATCTACTTCTTCGGCAACCAGCCTGACGAGGTCTACGACCTGGCGTCAGACCCATTGGAGAAGAACAACATCGCGGACCGGCACAGCAGGAAAGAGCTAAAGCACAAACGCCTGCAGGTGCTCGCCTGGTACTCGAAGGTCAACGCCATGTACGAAGAGCGAACCCCAGCGCAAGAGTAGCCCGCTCAGCGGGACTCCGGGCGTTTGCGTCTGGAGCCCGAGTGCCTCAGGAGCAGGATCATGGCGAAACCGAGTGCGAGGACACTGCTGACGAAGAGGTTGCCGCGGATGGTTCCGCCGATGAGGAAAGCCGGGTCGACGCGCAGGGCCTCCACAAAGAAGCGTCCGAAGGAGTAGAGGCTCACGTAGAGCATGAAGATGTCACCGTTCTTCAGGCGTTCTGCGAAGCGGCGGGCCACCCACAGCAGTATCAGGCAGACTACAACGTCCCAGATCGACTCGTACAGGAAGGTGGGGTGAAAGGTCGCGGCGTCTGTGTAGCCGACTGGCCTGTTCTCCGGAGCTATTCTGATAGCCCAGGGCAGGTCAGAGGGCCTTCCGAAGAGCTCCTGGTTGAAGTAGTTTCCCCAGCGCCCTATCGCCTGGGCGAGGATTAGTCCGGGTGCGACGGCGTCGGCGAACGCCCACGGGCTTATGCCCCTTATCCGGGCGAAGATCAAGAGCCCCACAAACCCACCGACGACGCCGCCGTAGATCCCGAGGCCCCCGTTCCAGACCTCGAACACGCCGGGGAAAGGGTCGCCTGCGTAGAGCCCGTAGTCGGTGATAACGTGGTAGGCCCTTGCGCCGACGAAGCCCAAAGGCACGATAAAGAACAGCGAGTCTAGGGCCAGGGTGCCGTCGTAGCCCTTGCGCTCCAGCTCCCTCCCTGTAAGCCAGGTCGCGACGATGATACCAAGCGCTATGCACAGGCCGTAGTAGCGGAGGGCGAAGGGCCCTACCTCGAACATTACAGGAGATGGTGGGCTCGGTAGGGAAGCGAGGGTCAGAGACACTTGCCTAATCCGCCGGCGCGCCGGTTTTCTTGTCGGGAGGTTCCTCTCCGATTGGCTGCGCGTCCGTCGGGTGCGGATCCTCGGGCGACTGCTCGACGCCGTAGTAGGCCTCGAGTATGTGGCGCACGGCCGGCCCGGCCGTCATCTCCGAGCCCTCCTGGTAGGCGCCGCCGCCCTCGATCATCGTGACGACGACCACAGGCTGCTCCTCCTGGCCCTCGGCCCAGCCGACGAACCAGTTCACGTAGTCCTTCCCTGCCGGCAGCTCGCCGGTGCCGCTCTTCCCGACGACCGGAAGAGACGAGCCCTCGAAGATCGGTCCCGCGGTGCCTTCCTTCTTCGTAACGCCCCTCAGGCCCTGTATCACGGTGTCGATCTGGTGCTGGTTCGTGCCTACCCGTCTGTCGAGCCTGGGGGAGATCTTTTCGACCACCTTCCCGCTCTGGTCCGTGATCTCCTTGCCGACATGCGGGGTGACGAGGGTGCCGCCGTTGTAGAGGGCTGAGTAGGCGCTGGCCATCTGGATCGGGGAGACGAGCAGGTCCCCCTGGCCGATGGAGAGGTTCACCCAGTCACCTACGCTCCAGTATGCCCCTTCTGTTGTACCGTGCAACGCCTCGTACAGCTCCTTCTCTCCCTGCTCTGTAGGGATGCGGCCTGCGGTCTCGCCGCTGAGGTCGATGCCTGTAACCCTACCGAAGCCCCACCGCTCATAGTAGTGCGGCAGCCAGTTCTTATTCGCGGTCTGGTTCCAGATCCAGTCGGCGACCTGGTAGAAGAAGATGTCGTTGGAGTCGGTGATGGCCTCGGAGAAGTTCTGGGGGCCGTGGTCGCCGAGGAACTGGTAGTTGGGGCTGTTCTGCCGCCAACTCCTGTAGCACGGGCTCGCCAAGACGCTCGACGGCGTCCAGCAGCCCGCCGCGTTCATGACGGACGAGTCGTTGACGATCGTGTAAGCGTTTATGACGCCGGCGGCCATGCCGGCTATCCCCGTGAAGATCTTGAACGTCGAGGCACCAGGCTGCCCGCCGACGACCGCGCGGTTGAGGAACGGATCGTTCGACCTATTGGATACGAGGCGATTGTACGTGGCGAGTTCCTCTTCGCCGGAGATGCCGCCGACGAACAGTTGCGGGTCGAAGTCGGGACGGCTGGCCAGGGCAAGTATCTCGCCATTGCGGGGGTCCATCGCGACGACGGCCCCGCCCCTGCCCTCGTAGCCAGCCTCCCTGGTGCGCTCCAGGGCCTCGTCGAGCTCCTTCTCGACAACCTTCTGCAAATCGACGTCGATAGTGAGGGTGAGGTTCTTGCCAGGAACGGGCTCGGTGACGTGGTCGGGTAACTCCTGGCTCGAGTTCACGTTTATGGGATTACCGTTTTCGTCCACGAACCTGCCCATGGAATCGACCCTGCTCCCCTCGGGAACTATGCGCCCGAGGGCATCCACGTTGTAGGTTCTCTGGCCCGGTTTACCGCGCAGCACCTCCTCGTAGGAGAGCTCGACCCCACTCTTGCCGACGATAGAGTCAGCGGGCAGGCCCTCGAAGAGTTCCTGCTTCAGCTCGTCCTGGGTTACGGCGCCGGTGTACCCGAGGATGTGGGAGGCTAGCCTGCTTTCGGGGTAGCTTCTGACCCAGTCGTCGTTCACGGCGACGCCCTCGAACTCCCCGGTGCGCTCGCTGATGTAAGTCACCGCGTCGCGGGCCGCGTTCTCCTTCACCAGGATGGGGCTGTACTGGCTACCGGTCTCCTGCGCCGCGTCGTAGCGGGCCAGTACAGACTCGATGTCGGCCCCGACGACCGTCGCCAACTCCCTCACCTTGTCCCTGGAGATCTCGTCCGGTATGACCGTTACGTTCAGCCCTGGGACGTTGTTCGCGAGGATCTTGCCGTCTCGGTCGTAGACAACACCGCGCTGGGCGGGGATCTTGATGTTGGTGTGTTGTGTTGCCCGCGCGGCGAGGGTGTAGTCCTGGCCCGTGAGGACCTGCAGGTACCACAGCCTGGCGCCGAGGACGACGAAGACAGCGGCTATAAGAACCGCGAGGGTAACGACGCGCACCTGCATGTTGCCCTTGGTCATCGGCGGCGTCTCCACACGCTTTTTCGCGGGACTAGCCTGCTTCTGCTCTCTGACCGGCAACCGGAGCAACCTCTACCTTCCCCCCTCTTCCCTGTCGAGCACTACCGCCTGGCCACTTTTTCGGCCTGGACGATCAAACGCCTGGAGTAATCCGGCAGTGTACACGTCTGTAGCGACACTATGTTCCTGCCCTCGAGCGGTCTCGTCACAGAGACCTCGTCCGGAGCCACGATAAAGGTCTTGAACACCTTGTAGACGTAGCGCTTGCCCGCCGAGTCGGTGATAAGGACTCTGTCCCCCTTCTCGAGCACGTTCAAGTCCCAGAACGACAGCCAGCTGTCGGTTCCTGGAAAACCGAGCCGGTGGCCGGCGATGTAGACGTTAGCCTGCCTGTCCCAGGGGTTGCCGGTCCCGCGGAGGTGCACGCCGGCGTGTTTGCGGAAAGCCTTATCATCGTCGCTGACGGAGTAGGGTACCGTGTCGTTGCGTATCTGGGCCATCTTCGGGATAGTCATCCGCAGCATCTTGTTATCCGGCCCCCTGCTGACGAATTTCTTTCTGACCACAAGCCTGCCCGAGTCCTTCTTCTGCGGTTCTTCTCGTCGCCTCTCGATGGCTCTCTCGATCTTCCCAGCGGCCACGGGTACTTCGGGCTGTTCGTCGGCCGTGCTGACCTTCTCGGCAGCGGCGACTTCGGCCTCGACATCTTGCTGCGGGGAGCCGATGAAGAAGCTCGCGGTCACCACGATCCCCACGCCGACGACCAGCAGGCTCAACACGTTGATGACCGTTTCGGTGAAGCGCGCTATCGTTCCCTCCCTACGCAGTCCAGCGGACCGTCGCCTCGATCACAATCCATTGTATCCCAAAAGCGGACCACTACTAGCCGCGCCCGGCGCCGACCACAAAGTATTTTCTGGCCACCTCGCTGCTCTCGCCGGCTTCTCCTGAGGCGGCGTAGACGGCCACCGTGTATTCGCCGGAAGGCAGCCGCTCTCCCGATTCAGGGCGAACGGCGAACTTTACCACCCCGGAGGCCCCGCCGTACGTCACTGAGAGTCGCTCCTCACCCTCGTTCTCGACGACGAGCCCGCCACCGCCGCCGAGGAAACGGCCGAGGACTGAGGTCCTCGACGTCCGCCCGACCCTCGCCTCGAGATCGCCGTAGGTGGCGAGGTTCTCGACCCTCAGATACACGTAGACCACCTCAGCCCCCCCGTCGAAGCGCAGCCTATCCGAGGTCGGGTACATCGTGTCCTCCCGGCTCACCGCGATGTCCTCGGCCCCTGGTGAGAACAACTCCTCCCCAGGCGAGAAATCCCCTGGCCATAGCGATACGACGGCAGCGAGCAACAGGACCCCGAAACAAACAGCGGCCAGCACGGGCCCAATGTGGTAGCGGTCTCCTGTCTTGCCAGTGGTGGTATTGGGGAGCTTGTTCATGGTCCACCGGCCTTCTTCAAGCCCTCGCGGGAGCGTTTCCAGAGCAGGAGTGTCGCTGCGTTGTGCGCTGTGTGGGCGATGATGGGAGCGAGTAGGCCGCCGCTTACATCGTAGAGGAAGCCGAAAACGAAGCCGGCCAGTACGGCCCACGCCGTCCATACGAGATATCGTCGGTCTGGGCCGATGTGGGCCACGCCGAACAGGAGGGAGGCGACCACAAGGCCGAACTCTTGCTGGATCGCGCCCCTGAAAAACGCTTCCTCGCCCACCCCGGAGAAGATCGAGACCAGCACGAGGCTGGTCGAATCGGCGCCGTCGACCAGGCGAGGGGCGAGCTCCTCTGAGATCTCGCGCAGAGAGGGTAGAAGTCGGTAGGCAAGGAGGCCCAGCGAGACCGTGCAGGCAGCGGTAAGGAGCCCGAGTAGCACGCCAGCGCCTGGACTCTCGCCGAGTAGCCGCACGTCGAAGCCCCTGAGGCCGCACCACAGGGCGGCGACGACGGCGAGAGAACCGTAGAACAGGGCGGCGAAGGTGACGAAGCGGGGGCCCAACGCGCGCCTACCAGGGGTACGTCGCGGGGTGGTCTGCACGATGGACCATAACCGGTTATTGTACCGGACGGAGAAAACCACAGGTCGCACACAGACCGGGAGGAGTCCGGAGGTAGGAGATGCTCGACGAGTCGGTATTCAAGGCCTACGACATCCGCGGCGTTTATCCCGAGAGCCTGGACGAGGGCGTGGCCAGCGACATCGGGCGCGCGTTCGTTGCTCATCTTGACCTCTCGGGCTCCCGCGTCATCGTGGCCCGCGACATGCGCCTCTCGGGCGAGGCGCTGGAGAAGGCCTTTATACAGGGGGTCACGGAGGCCGGCGCCGACGTACTCGACCTCGGGATGGTCTCGACCGACGCGCTCTACTTCGCCGTAGGGCACCTCGAAGAGCCCGGCGGGGCCATGGTGACCGCCTCGCACAACCCGAAGGACTACAACGGCTTCAAGCTGTGCAGGGAGGAGGCGATCGCCCTCTCGGGGGAGGCCGGGCTCGGCGAGATCCGTGACCTCATCGTCGCCGGGGACCTCCCCGACCCGGCGGAATATCCGGGTTCCGTGGAGGAGATGGACATAACCGTAGATTACGCGAAACATTGCCTGAGCTTTATAGACACCGAGAACCTGAGACCGCTGAAGATCGTGATCGATGCCGGCAACGGCATGGCGGGTAAGATGGCCCCCCCCATCTTCGAGCACCTCCCCTTCGAGTACGTTCCGATGTACTTCGACCTCGACGGCTCCTTCCCGAACCATCCACCGAATCCGATCGAACCCGAGAACGTCAGAGAGTTGCAGGAGCGTGTGGTCGCGGAGGGGGCTGACTTCGGGGTCGCCTTCGACGGCGACGCGGACCGATGTTTCATCATCGACGAGAAGGGCACGACCATCTCGGGCGACCTGGCGGCCACTCTTATAGCGAAGAATGTGCTCGAGAAGGAGCCTGGCGCGACCATACTGTATAGCGCCGTCTGCTCGAAGGCTTTCCCAGAGCTCGTCGAGCGCGAGGGCGGGAAGGCCATAAGGACCAAGGCAGGCCACTCCATTATCAAGCCGCAGATGCGAAAGCACGACGCGGCCTTCGGCGGCGAGCACTCAGCTCACTTCTACTTCAGGGACAACTACTTCGCCGACTCAGGCATCATCGCCATGCTAACAATCGCCGAGCTCGTCGGCCGCCAACAAGAGCCCGTCTCTAGCCTCCTCGCCCCCATCGACCCGTACGTCCGCTCCGGTGAGATCAACTCAGAAGTGGAAGACCAGAATGCGACCCTGGATATAGTCGAAGACCACTACTCGAAGAACGAAGGCGCGAAGATAGACCACCTCGACGGCCTCACAGTCGACCTGGGCTACTGGTGGTTCAACCTCCGCCCCTCGAACACCGAGCCCCTACTCCGTCTCAACGTGGAGGCGGAAGACAAAGAAACTATGGAGCGCGAACGCGACGAGTTGCTCAACCTCATTCGAGGTTGAGCAGCCTGTCAGCACGCCGCCTTGCAGGCGGCTTGTCAGCCTTTTAGCTCGCGTCGACGGCCGCGCCCGACGCTCGTATAGACTAGACGCCCCGCCATGTTGACGGGGCGTTTTCTTCACTCCGGTTCTCCTCCAAAGGCCGAAGCTGACAAGCTGAAGTGCCGATAAGCGGAGGCATCAGCCGGAGCGTGCTGACTAGCTTACTTGAATCAGATTTCGCACTTCGCGGACGCCTTCGACCTGTTGGGCGATCTCGCCCGCCGCCAGCTTGGCGTCCTCTGAGGGGGCGGCCCCGCGCAGCTCGGCGACCCCGTCGTTTACCTCGACGTTCACCCGTGGCATCTCAGCGGTGCGCGGGTCCTCACCGATGTGGGTTCGGATGCGCTGCTCCAGCTCCTCTTGCTGCTCGCCTACACCCTCGACGTCACCATGCTGCTGGCCGATCAGTGGCCCTGACGAGGGGTCGGAGTAATCTCGCGCGGCGCCGGTGCGGTTCGCATCGGCAGGACTCTGTTGGCCACCCGCGGTCCCCACCGGGGTGCCGCTACCCCAGGTCGCGCCTCTCTGGCCTGCGGGGCTCCCAGGGTCAGGGGAGTGGGGGCCTGTCGTACCCGTGTAGGATGAGGACTCGCCCGATGTTTCGCCTTTCTTCGAACGCGCGATGGCCGCGCCGATGGCGAGCCCGATCAGGACGAAGAGCCCGTACTTGAGATACCTGGTCTTCTTCGGCTCCCGCGAGCTCATCGCCCGCCGGATCAGCCTGGCCTCACCCTTGCCGAGCTTCCACGCGACTCTCCCAGCAGTCCTGCCGGCAGAGGGTGCCACCCTTGCTCCTATCTTCGCGCCGGCCTTGGCGGCCGCTCTCTTCTTACGCGCCATTCACTACCTCCATCTTCGCGGAGTTGCTTTCTCGAAACAACGAGATACCCTGAAAGGGCCATTCGGAAACAGCACACCGCGGCTTCAAGCTACAGGCATCAGGAATGCTCTGAGAACAGTTTTGGGGAATGTGTTCCACCTTTACCGTTCGTAGGTCCGAAAACTGCTTTCGGAACTCTATCCGTTCCGGCGCAGCTTGGGGACGAGGGTGAGCCTCCTGTAGCGCATTCTCCTCTCGTTCAGCGGCTCCTCGAACTCGGCCTCGCGGGCGAACCCGACCTCTCCTGTGGCAGCGGCCTCGACGAGGGCGGCAAGGTCTCCTTTCTCCGAGGGCGAGAGGCCATCAGCGTCGTTCTCCCGCTCGAAGAGCCTGACCCGCCGCGCGAATGAGACGAAGATGCTGCATGGCTCGGGGCAGGGGATCTCACCCTTTCCCCGGTCTACTCGAAGCGGCGTATCTTTGTCGATATCCCAGAGGGTCTTCTTGAGACACACCGAGTCCTCGCAGCAGGCGAGGGCCGCGCCCTGCACCCCCTCGTCAGAGAGCCGCTGAACCCTCTTGTAGATCCCGCTCTGCCTCGCCGCGTTCTCCCTGAAGCTCGTGAGATCCAAACTCCCCTCCCTGTCGAGGTGCCAGTGGACGACGCCTGCGGGATAGAGGTAGTTCAACGCAGTCACGAGTCCGCGCGCGTCAGCGACCCTGAGCTCCCAGCCGCGCCGCAGGTTAGGGGAGCTCTTGAGCGGCCTGTATTCCCCGCCTTCGGTGAGCTTGGCGATCTCCCGCGCCGCACGCGGGTCCTCGCTGACCCTGAGGTCTGTCTCACTCGCGTCGTCGGTGTGACGCAGCGAGTATCCTAAGGGCGGGGCGGGGCGTATGCTCACCTGCCCGAAGACGCGCCCATCGGGCGCTCCATCGACCCACGCCGCGAAGGCCTCGCGCGAACCCGCAGCGACGTTCTCGAATTCGGGCCGCGGAGAGCGGGCCTCAAACAAGGTGCTGCTCCGTCATCGTCTCACGGGCGCGGGCCGCTATGAGGTTCGCCATGGAAGGATGCGTTCCGACAGGGGCACCGTAGTAGATCGTCTTTTCGCCGCGGACCGTCACCTCGCCGCTCAGGCCGAGGTCCTCGGGGATCGTCTCGCGGGTATGCCAGCCCTCCGCGATAAACAGGGGGATCAGGATCACGTTCTCCGCCTCGATGCCTTCGACGACTCGACCTATCTCGGGGTCTTGATCCAGGAACCCCACCTCGACGAGGTCGTAGATCCCACGTTCCCTGATGCGTCCGGCGTTGAGGTAGATGACGCCGCCTGAGTTCTTGTTCAAGTCCGTCCCATGGCCGACCAAGACGAGGGCCTTGCGCCCCAGGACTTCCCTTCCTCCCATGAGGTCGTCCGTACGCTCCAGGATGACTTCAGGCATCCCCTCGAAGGTGCCAAGGGGTCCCGCGTAACGGACGGTCCTCTCGCCCTTCTTCGAGACGGCCCCCGTAAGGCCAAGCTCCCTCGGGATGACCTGCTGGGTGAAATATCCTTCTGAGATAAAGGCTGGGACGACGTAAACTTCTTCCGACTCGACGGTGTCGAGCACGTGGCGCATGGAAGGCTCTTCTTTCCAGAAGCACTCGACGACCTCGTCGAACTCTCCGGTCTCCCTGATACGGCCGGCGTGCTCGTAAACGGGCAGGCTGGAGTCTTCGTTGAGGTGCGAACCGTGTCCCACGATGACGAGAGCCCTCATGCTCCTCCTCTGCGGCCGATGTGCCGGCAGATTCTACCAATCGGGAGCGTAGGCCGGGCGAACGGCTTCACCTTCCCGTGGCGGGCCTGAGCCTGTGGCTAAGGGCTTCTGGACCGTACTCTAAGGCGACGAGGAAGGCTGCTGCGATAACAGGATACTCTGTCGTGGTCGGAGAGAGGCGGGGGTCCTCGCGCAACAGGCCGCCGAGGTTGGCTATCCCTTCGAGGCCGCGCCTCGAGTGGACGCCGCCGGCCTTCAAGACCCCGCGCGCCATGCGGGAGACTTCCTCGGCCTCCTGGCGGCCCGCGCGGGCGGCCACATCGAGGTCGGGCACCTCCGAGAGCACCTCCATATAGGACTGGACCAGGGCGCCGCGGACGGAGTCTGCGCGGGAGAGTGCGGAGAGCAGTGCCGGCCTGGCGAGCTCGCGGGTGACCTCGAAGTCCCTGGCGTACTCTCTAGCCAGTGCGTGGCGCGACGCCGAGAAGCGCATGGCGTCGCGGAGCGTGGCGTCCTTGCCGGCCCCGAGGGCGTAAGACAGAGCACTGGCGAGGGCCTCCTCCCCGCCGGCGACCTCGAGCGCCCGCGCGAACGGCGCTATCTCTTCGTGACCGAGTCCTACCAGGACGCGGGCCGATGGCTCCTCGCGCAAAGCTCCGCGGGCGAGCGGGGCCAGATACCCGGCAGCCCGCGGGTCGGCGAAGCCGGCCAGGGAGATCGAGGAGACAGTGGCCTCGAGTACCGTCTCCCCCACACTCCTGCGGCCCGACCCGCCAATGGCGTCCCTGACGGATAGCGCGGAGAGCATCTTCGATTCGTGCGCGATGCGGCCGTCGAGGTAGCGGGACCCCGTCCCTGGAGTGGGGGCGCTGTAGACGAGCATCATGGCCGTCGCGGCGCACGCTGCCACAAGACCTTCGGGTACAAGCTCCGTGCCATAACGCCCCATCAAAACCGGAGCGCCCTGTCCGGTATGATCCCCCCACCGCAAACCTCCGCCGACACAAGCACCTCCCGTCGTGATTATAGAGGCCCATTCTAACCCGAGGCTGCTACCTCTCCCCACAGACGAAGTAATATACTCCTCGCCATGGATCACGCACCCCATTCCCCTGAACTGCCAGGCTCCCGCCGGGAGCGGCCCGCCGGCGTAGATTCGACAGTAGCCACGGCGGATAGGTTAGTGCTCTGCCGAGGAGGAACTTGAACACCCGCAGCGGCACCTCTCTCATACCCGAGGACGCGTTCCAGAAGGGCACACGGGAGGGCACCCTGGGCGCCGAGGAGGAGCTCTGGCTCGCCGATCCCGAGACCTTCAGGCTAGCCGATGGTGCGCAGCGGATTCTCTCTCTCGAGCCCGAGACCAGGTTCTCGGGGGAACTCATAGACTGCGAGATCGAGTCGAACACAAGCGTACACGAGCAGCCCGCAGGGGTCTTCGCCGACATCCTCTCCCGCAGGCGCATCTTGCTCGGGCACGCAGAGCGGCTTGGCAGGGTCCTCGGCGCCAGCGGGACGCACCCGATCGGCGATTGGCGGGAACAGGAGATCATCGACAAGCCCCATTACCAGCGCCTCAAAAAGAAACTTGGGTGGTTGATCCGGCGCAACAACACGTTCTCCTTACACGTCCACTATGCCGTGCAGGGTCGCGGAAAGGCCGTCTACCTCTTCAACCGCCTGCGCGAATACGTGCCGCACATGCTGGCGCTCTCGGTCAACTCTCCTTTCTGGCAGGGTGAGTATACGGACATGCACTCGGTGCGCGTCCTGATGTTCTCGCGCGCCTACCACCGCGCCGGGCTCCCCGGGCCTTTTGACTCCTGGACGGAGTACACGGACTACGTAGACTACCTCGGGCGCGCCGGCCTCATAGACACCCTGGGGGAGATCTGGTGGGACGTGAGGCTCCACCCAGGGCT
>JBPCIR010000159.1:0-4711 GCA_051006095.1 Rubrobacter sp.
TGCCGCTCCAGTCCCACGAAGGATGCGCCTCGTGAACCCTCCGCACGACCTCGTTGAGTACCTCATCGTCCTGTGCGCCGGAGGCCACGAGATCCTCCACCTCGGATCTCAGATCCTCGCGAAGCCCCGTCTTCTCACCCATCGATGGGTTCCTTCCGTCTATGGAACGTCTCCCACCAATGATAACGCCGCTCCGAGAAGAAATCCGTGAAGATCCTACCGAAGGGACCTGAGGCCGCTATGTGCGTATGTGGGCGGTTCGCGAACCGTCCACATACGAACCGCCCCTATTAGCCGGAGAAGAACCCCGACGTGTCCCACACCAGGATGACGCCGCCGCTCGTTGGGTCCTGCGTCACGCCTACCAGCTTCCAGCTCTGGCGCGCTCCCTCGTTGATCGCTGCCTGCAAGGCCGCCTCCGAAGTGCCGGCCTCGCCGACGTCCAGCGAAGCGTACTGCGCGTAGTAGCGCTCGGCCTCCGGACGGTCGGGAGCATCTCTGTGTCCCTCGGTCATGTCCTTCCTCCGTTCTTTCTGTTGCCCCTCGAGCAAACTTTCCCACGCGAGTATGATGCCACCCTCAGGAGCCAGGCGCACCCATCAGAGGTCCACCGTACTATTGCCGATCTGTTACTACAACGTTACGGTTCTCTACCATGGCGGCGAGGGGTAGATAGGCGGAAAGCCTCCTTGAAATGCACGAAAAAAGCCGCCATGCTAGACTGCTTGCACTTTCGAACAGAAAGGTGACGAGGGAGCAAAATCGCCGAATATAGGGGGAAAACGCGGCGTATGTAAATACGTTGACAGCGGCCTGGGGAAAGCCGGTAGAACGTGAGTTTCGGTCGAGTCATACAGGCGCTGAGTCCATTTCTAGGGAAAGGAGAGAGGGTTGCGTAGGATCCAGATGACGGTAGACGGGAACGCCCACGTGGCTGAGGTGGAACCGAGGTTGCTGTTGCTCCATCATCTCGGGGAGAACCTTGGGATCGGGGGCGTGCATCCGGGATGCAACACGACCAGTTGCGGGGCCTGCACGATCCACATCGACGGCGAGTCGGTCAAGTCGTGTACGATCCTCGCGGTGCAGGCTGACGGGCATGAGATCACCACCGTCAGGGGCATCACGGAGAACGGTGTGTGGCATCCGATGCAGCAGGCTTTCCACGAGGCGCACGGTCTCCAGTGCGGCTACTGCACGCCGGGCATGATCATGGCCTCCATCAGCCTACTGAAGGAGAACCCGGACGCGACGGAGCAGGAGATAAGAGATGGCCTCGAAGGAAACCTGTGCCGCTGCACAGGCTACGAGAACATAGTGAAGGCCGTCCAACTCGTCCAGCAGCACACGGACGAGCTGGCCCAGCACGCGGCGTCCTAGAGGAGGAAAGAGAGTGACCCAAGCACCGGAAAAGTTCGTCGGAGGCGGCGTACTGCGCAAGGAAGACCCTGCCCTCGTAACCGGGCGGGCCAACTGGACGGACAACATCAAGCTGCCAGGGATGCTGACCGCGGTGTTCATGCGCAGCCCTTACGCGCACGCGAAGATCACATCCGTCGACGTCTCGGCTGCCAGGGAGCAGCCTGGCATCGTCGCCGTGTTTACGGGCGAAGAGCTCGTCGATGAGTACGAGAAGCACCCTCGGGAGAACCCAGCGGCCGTCACCGGCTACAACCTGAGCCTCCACGACCGCACGCAGGGCCACAGCGTTACAGGCGAGACAGACGAGGACGAGTCCTCCGACGAGACGACGCGCTCATTCGTGTCCTGGATCGTCCACGATGAGCTCAAGATCCCGCACCACGACCCGGTAGCCCATGACGAGGTCAACTTCGCTGGAGAGCCCGTCGCCGTCGTCTTGGCGACCGACCGCTACAAGGCCCAGGACGCAATCGAGTTCATCGAGGTCGACTACGAGCCGCTGGACGTCGTGACGGACCTGGAAGAGGCCATGGCCGATGGCTCGCCGCTCGCCCACGAAGACTTCGGGACGAACGAGGCGTACACCTGGGACCTCGCGACGGGGGACATCGACGACGCCTTCAGCAGGGCTGACGTCACCGTGAAGGGCCGTTACTTACAGCCGCGTCTGATCCCCAACGCCATCGAGACGCGCGGCGTGGTCGCTAATCCCGACCCGGTGAACGGCGGGTTCACCTTGTACACCTCGACGCAGGTGCCGCATATCGCCAAGGCCGTGCTCTCCTCTTACTGCGGAATACCGGAGCAGCGGCTGCGGGTAGTCGCCCCCGACGTGGGTGGGGGATTCGGCTCCAAGCTCAACGTCTACTCCGAGGAGGTCATCGCGCTCGTTCTGGCGCGCAAGCTGGGCGTGCCGATCAAGTGGATCGAAGACCGCTCCGAGAACTACCTGGCGACCATCCACGGCCGCGGGCAGGTGCAGCACATCGAGGTTGCCGCCGACTCGGAGGGCAAGATCCTCGGCATGAAGGTCAACCTACTCGCCGACATGGGCGCCTATCTTCACCTGAACACGGCGGGTATACCGCTGCTCGGCTCGTTCATGTACCCTGGCGTCTACACTTTCCCCGCGTACTCGTTCGAGTGTATCGGCGTCTACACCAACAAGACGCCCACTGACGCCTACCGCGGCGCCGGTAGGCCCGAGGCCGCCTACGCCGTCGAGCGCATCATGGACGCCCTCGCCGCCGAGGTAGGGATCGACCCTGCCGAGGTGCGCCGCCGCAACTTCTACGAGCCCTTCGATGAGCCGACGGATACGCCCGCCGGAATACAGTACGACTCCGGCAACTACCAGCTGACGCTAGATCGGGTGCTGGAACTGGCCGACTACGAGGGGCTGCGAGAGGAGCAGCGCCAAAGGCGCGAGTCGGGCGACCCCGTACAGCTCGGCATCGGGTTCTCCACCTACACCGAGATCTGCGGCCTCGCCCCCTCGCAGGTGCTCATGGCCCTCGGGGCCGGGGGGGCCGGCTGGGAGATGGCGAAGGTCCAGATGCTCGCCTCTGGTAACGTCGAGGTAATCACGGGTACGACGCCCCACGGGCAGGGACACGTGACGAGCTGGTCCCAGATCGCCGCGGACGTCCTTGGCGTCACGCCGGACGACGTGGAGGTGTTGCACGGTGACACGGCGATAGCCCCTTATGGGCGCGACACCTACGGTTCGCGGAGCCTCCCCGTGGGCGGCGTCGCCGTGCACCTGGCGGCCCAGAAGGTCGTCGAGAAAGCCAAGAAGATCGCAGCCCACATGCTCGAGGCCTCCGAGGACGATATAGAGTTCGATGGCGGCAGGTTCAGCGTCGCGGGGTCACGCGACCAGAACATCACTATGACCGATGTGGCCGGGGCAGCATACACGGCGAATAACCTGCCCGAGGGTATGCAGCCCGTACTCTCCGAGGAGTTCTTCTTCGACCCGCCCAACTTCACCTTCCCGTTCGGGGCGCACATCTGTGTAACCGAGGTGGACACGGAGACCGGGTTCGTGAAGATCAGGGACTACTTCGGCGTCGACGACTGCGGACCCGTCATCAACCCGACCATCGTCGACGGGCAGCTGCACGGGGGGATAGCGCAGGGCGTAGCCCAGGCCCTATACGAGGAGGCGGTCTACGACGAGGAGGGCAACCTCACGACGGGCTCGATGGTCGACTACCTGATCCCTGGCGCACCGGAGCTCCCGAACTACACCCTGGAGCGGACGGTAACGCCGTCCACCTCGAACGAGATGGGTGTCAAAGGGGTAGGCGAGGCTGGGACCATCGGGGCGCCTCCGGCGGTCATAAACTCCGTCGTGGACGCGCTCTCGCCCTACGGGATAACGCATGTAGACATGCCGGCCTCGCCGTGGAAGGTGTGGCAGGCGATCCAGGACGCCGAGGGGCAGCAAGCAGGCACGCGCGACGCCGATCTCTCCGGCCGCCCTTCCCAGGCGCCTGACAGCACCGACACGGAAGGAGGTAGCGTCTCGTGATCCCCCTTGCCTTCGACTACGAGGTCGCCGAATCCGTCGACCACGCTATCGAGCTGTTGGGGCAGCACGGCGACGAGGCCAAGCTCCTCGCCGGCGGCCACAGCCTGCTCCCCATAATGAAGCTCAGGCTCGCCGCCCCTACAGTCCTCGTCGACCTCGGGCGCCTCGGTGACCTGAACTACGTCCGCGACGAAGGGGATCACCTCGCCATCGGCGCGATGACCCGACACTGCGACATGGAACGCGACGCCACCCTCGGGGAGCACTGCGGCCTCATCGCCTACACGGCGTCGCTCGTGGGCGACCCGCAGGTCAGGCACCGCGGCACGATCGGCGGCTCCATAAGCCACGGCGACGCGGCATCGGACCTGCCTTCGGCACTACTGGCCCTCGACGCGAACTTCGTCGTCAAGGGATCCGGCGGCGAGCGGACCGTGGCCGCTGGGGACTTCTTCGAAGACTACCTGCAGACCATCCTCGCGCCCGACGAGGTGCTCACGGAGATACAGGTTCCGAAGCTTGGCGGCGCAGGCTGGTCTTACAAGAAGTTCAACCGCCGCGCCCAGGACTGGGCCGTGGTCGGGGTGGCCGCCGTCGTGGAGCGGTCGAACGGTTCGATCGGCTCGGCCCGCATCGGGCTTACCAACATGGGCTCGACGCCCTTGAGGGCGACCTCCGCAGAGAACGCCCTCTCCGGAGCTGACCCTTCTTCGGTCGCCGAGGCTACTAGCTCTGCTGACGAGGGCACGAGCC
>JBPCIR010000160.1:0-6225 GCA_051006095.1 Rubrobacter sp.
AGAGCGTCCTCGGTACGCCGTCGACGAGCGCAACCAGGTTTACCCCGAAGCTCTGCTGCATCTGGGTGTGCTTGTAGAGATTGTTCAGGACGACCTTGGGAACAGCCTCGCGCTTTAGTTCGATCACAATGCGCATGCCGTTGCGGTCCGACTCGTCGCGCAGGTCGGAGATGTCCTGTAGCTTGCGGTCCTTGACCAGCTCGGCGATCTTCTGTAGCAGGTAGCTCTTGTTGACCTGGTAAGGGATCTCCGTGACGACTATCTGGGTCCTGTTGCCCTTGATCTGCTCGGTGTGGGCCTTGGCCTGCACCCGCACGGAGCCCCGCCCGGTCTGGAGCGCGTCGCGGATGCCGCGCAGGCCGACGATCGCGCCCCCCGTCGGGAAATCGGGCCCCTTGATGTGTTTGGCGATCTCCTCGTCGTCGAGATCAGGGTCGTCGATGAGCGCCACCGTCGCGTCTATGACCTCGCCGAGGTTGTGGGGTGGGATCTTGGTGGCCATGCCGACGGCGATGCCGTCTGAGCCGTTGACGAGCAGGTTGGGGAACCTCGCAGGCAAAACCTCGGGCTGGCGCTGGCTCTCGTCGAAGTTGGGTACGAAGTCGACGGTGTCGGACCCGATGTCCCTGAGCATCTCGGTCGCCATCCGTGTCAAACGTGCCTCTGTGTTGTGGCTGACGAAGCCATTCGTCAGGAACGAGTGGTCCTCGGAGTCCACCCGGATCGAGTAGACCGGACGCACCCCGGCGTCCTCGACCGTCTCGACCTCGGCGTAGTAGTAACCGCCGGTAACGAGCGGCCCGATAACGGACCTGACCTCTTCGGACTCGATCCTCTGCAGGATCTCCGTCCCGCCCCCGTCCCAGCGCTCGACCCGGTCGAGGTTGTGGCGCATCAGCCAATCCCTGTTGGCGTAGCTTCCCGTCGTATCCGAACGGACATAATCGGCCAGATACGGCACGAGGTCCGAGGACATCGCCCGGCTCTTCTCGGGCACCGCGGCGAGCGCCGCGAGCAGCTTCTCCTGTTTGGCGCCGAGAAAGCCGACACCGGCGGCGAAGAGCCTGGCGTCGCGGTGGTTGGTGATGTAGAGCTTGATTTCCCCGTGCTCGTACCGCGCTTGCTTCGCGACCACCCCGAACTCGAGTAGGAGCGTCTGGAGGTCGCCCGCAAGCTCAGGGCTCCGTGTGGAGTAGGTGATCTGGACGGAGCGCCGCGGCGCCAGCGAAACGGAACCGTCGCCTTCGAAGAGGCTGCGCAAAAAGTACCGCTTGAGCAACGTGGAACCCTGCCAGACGAACTCCGGCACACGCCGTACCGCGCTCTTGAACCCGACTAGTTCGGCGAGTGGGCTCTCGCGCAACGCGCTGGTGTCGTGCACGTCGAGCTCGCGGATGCGCCGTCCGGACTTGAGGTCGCGCTCGTACACGTAGCGTGTTCCCCCGACGATATCGTCGTAAGCCGCGAGTGCTTCCCCGACGTACTCGAGGTCGACGTTGTTGAATCCGGCCCTCTTCTCGGACGCCCAGCCTTCGGAGACGAAGGCGCCAGCGAGCACGCCTAGCTTCCGGTCATACTCCGGATCTTCGGAGGGTTGCTCGGGCCCACCGTTCCTGCTCAGGACAACGTGGTCGCCCGGCTCGACTTCCTCTAGCAACGTCCACAACAGCACCGGCACGCCTGTCACGTCCCTTAGGCAGAGCACGGGATGGTTGTGGGTACCGGTCAGCTCGTGGCCCTGCCTGGTACGGAGCTTGAGCGTCGGGTGGTCGCCGCTGTGGAAGAGCTTCGAAGCGTGGACCGGGTCCCCGTCGCGGTTTATCACCTCCGCATCGAGGTCCGCTTCGGAGTCTGGCCCAACCTCCGAAAGCTCCGAGATGCGGCGCGTGCCATTAGTGGTTCTCACGAGCGTGTCAGCCGTGACGCAGTACCGCATAGCCGCTGGTGGATCTCCGTCCACGCTCCCGAAGTTACCCTGACCATCCACCAGCGGGTAACGCATCGAGAAGTCCTGAGCGAGCCTGGTTAGCGTGTCGTAGACCGCGGAATCGCCGTGCGGATGGTACTTTCCGATCACTTCGCCGACGACCGTCGCGCTCTTGCGGTAGGGCCTGTTGGGCTGCAGTCCGAGGTCGTGCATCGCGTAGAGCACGCGCCGGTGGACCGGCTTCAAGCCGTCCCTCGCGTCGGGCAGGGCGCGAGAGACGATCACGCTCATCGCGTACGAGAGGAAAGAATCCTTTATCTCGTCTTCTATGGAGTGGGGGCGTATGTTCCCCGAGAAAGTGTCAAGCATCCAGGTTCTTCACCTCTCTTGCATTCTCCTCGATAAACTGTTTTCGCGGCTCGACCTTGTCGCCCATGAGCGCCGTGAACAGTTCGTCCGCGACCGCGGCCGACTCTACTGCGACCTGGAGCAGAGTCCTGTTCTGCGGGTCCATCGTCGTCTCCCAGAGCTGGATCGGGTTCATCTCCCCGAGGCCCTTGAAGCGTCCGATGTTGGCGTTGCCGTTGGCGTTCAAGCGTGTCAAGATCTCCTGCAGTTCCCTGTCGTTGTAGACGTAATAATCCTTGCGCTGGTGCGTAACCTTGTAGAGTGGCGGCTGCGCTATATACACGTATCCGGCCTCGATCAACTCAGGCATATTCCTGAACAGGAACGTCAGGACCAGCGTTCGGATATGGCTCCCGTCCACGTCAGCGTCTGTCATGATCACGATCTTGTTGTAGCGGGCCTGCTCGATGTCGAAGGTCTCCCCCACGCCGGCGCCTATAGCGGAGATCATGGCCTGTATCTCGACGTTTGAGAGGACCTTGTTCATGTTGGCCTTCTCGACGTTGAGGATCTTGCCCCGCAGAGGCAGTATGGCCTGGAAGTTCCGCTCCCTACCCTGCTTTGCGCTGTTGTGGACGAACACCCCGCTCGCCAGCGCGAAGTTGTGCGTCCCTGGCACCTCGAGGTCGTAGACATCCTCTCGCTCCTCGACGAGCTCCACGGAAACCACTCGGTGGTTATGGTTGGCGACCGCCTCGCGCGCCTGCGCCTCATCACCGTCGAAGTAGCGCTTGCAGAAGGTGTCGAAACGGAGCAGGCTCTTGTCGCGCGTCTCCCGCCGGTGGGCGTCGTAGGCGACGAGGTCAAGCAGCGCTTGTTCCTTCAGATGCTCCCTTAGCGCAGCGACGGTCTTCTTGTAATATGTCTTGTCCAGTGCCGCTCGACGCTTCTCCCTGAACTCGGGCGTCCACTGCTTCCGCGTCTCTTCCCGCCGCCAGGCGAGCAACATCTCATCTTCCCATTGAGCCTTCGCCAGTGCCGCAAGGTTCTCCCGCATCTTGGGATTGGCCTCGAAGCGCGCGCGTACACGCTCTGCCTGAGCCAGACGGTTTGCTTCGTCACTCCAGTACGCGCGTTGCGCCGCATCCAGACGCGCCAGGTTCGCCAGACGGTACTCTTCATTCGCCTCACAGAACTCGCGCCACTTGCGAACCATGTACTCTTTGTAAGCTTCGTCCTCCCACTGCGCTCTGGCCTGCTCCGAGAGGATGCGCCGGGTATCCTCTCGCCTCATACGTTCGCTCATCGCCGCTCGGAACTCCGCACTACGACGGAGCTTTCGTCCCTTTTCGATCGTCTCGGGACGGTGCAGCGTTCGGCCCACGTGCTCCCGGTGCAGTGCGAGATGCACCTCTGCCGGGAGCCTCACGACATTCGTCGGGTCGTTGTTTTGCCGGTCGAAGTCTATGTGATGGCAGTGCTCGCCGGAAGCCTTCTCGTAGACGCCGCGCCAGCGGTTGTGCCAGTCGGCCAGCATGTGCGTGAATAGCCAGCGCTGGGAGCCTGGATCCCACGCCATCTCGTAGCCGTCTATCGTGATTCCGGGCTCGCTCTTGTCCGAGAGTCTGCGATACAGCGGCATCATAGAGTCATCGGGCCGCAACTCAGCCGCGGGCTTGTAAGAACCATCGCGCAGCATGAAGCGGTGATCCGGCGTGCAGGTTATCTCTTCGCCGTTGTCGAGCGTAACTCGTACGACCTCCTCGCCTCGCTTCGTGACCCGGGCGTTGATGGCTCTCTCCAAGCCGATCCGCCCATCGCGCCGGATGGTGTAACAGAAGTGCTCGTGTCCTTCTTCCTGCTCTGCGACGAGCTCTCTGAAGCTCAACGAACGCCCGTCGGCCAACGCCACCTTCGTGTCACCGGAAAAGCAGCCCCCCGCCGAATCGCCCTCGACGATGTAGAGCTCGCTCCTTGCAGGGTCTTTGGACGAGCAATCGGCGAGCTTGCCAGGCAGCGTCGAGCTCTCCAGGTAGCCCTTGCGGATCTTCTCCCTCACCGTCCTGGCCGCGAGCCGCGCCCGCGCGGCCTGCAACGCCTTGTTGACGATGGCCTTGGCCTCGCCAGGACGCTCCTCCAAAAACTCGGCCAGGTAACGGTTGGTCACGCTCTCGACGAGGCCCTTGACCTCCGTGTTCCCGAGCTTGGTCTTGGTCTGCCCCTCGAACTGGGGCTCGGAGAGCTTGACCGAGATGACAGCGGCCAGTCCTTCCCTTATGTCGTCGCCAGTGAGGCTCTCCTCTTTCTCCTTGAGTAGACCCTTCTGCCTGGCGTAGGCGTTGATCGTGCGCGAGAGCGCCGACCTGAAACCGGAGAGGTGGGCGCCGCCTTCATGCGTGTTGATATTGTTGGCGAACGTGAAGACGGAGTCCTGGAAGCCGCTGTTCCACTGCATCGCGACCTCGACGTCCCCTACCTCCTCCTCCCGCTCGAGGTAAAAGACTGTCTTGTGGACGGGGTCCTTCGCCTCGTTGATGTGCTCCACGAAGTCCCTTATGCCGCCATCGTACTGGTAAGTGACGTCCCTGTCCTCTTCCCGCTCGTCCAAAAGCCGTATCTTCAAGCCCTTGTTCAGGAAGGCGGATTCGCGGAATCGGCGGCTCAAGGTGTCGAAGGAGAGCTCCACGGTCTCGGTGAAGACCTCGGGGTCGGGCTTGAAGCTTATGGTCGTCCCCGTCCCCTCACCCTTCTTGAGCTTGCGATTCTTCGTGAGGGCACCCTTCGGGAACCCAAGCTCGTAGCGCTGGCTCCATACGTGCCCTTCGCGCCTGACCTCAACTTCGAGCCACTCGGAGAGCGCATTCACGACCGAGGCGCCAACACCGTGTAGTCCACCGGAGACCTTGTAGCCCTGGCCGTCGAACTTCCCGCCGGCATGAAGGGTCGTTAGGATGACCTCGGTCGCCGACTTCCCGTACTTCGCCATCTTGCCCACAGGCATACCACGCCCGTCGTCGATGACCGTGACGGAGTTGTCGGGGTGGACGACGATCAGGACCTCCGAGCAGTACCCGGCGAGGGCCTCGTCTATCGAGTTGTCGACGATCTCACCTACAAGGTGGTGAAGGCCCCTCGGTCCCGTCGAACCGATGTACATTCCAGGGCGCCGCTTGACGGCTTCGAGGCCTTCGAGGACCTGTATCGAACTTGCATCGTAAGCACTCCTGGCATTCTTGGTCGTGGGGTTAGCCGCCAAAGAACCGGACCCTCCTCTTGGTTAGTCCGGCGAAGGAGCCGGAGACGTTCTTCTCATCGTAACTCTGCACCCGATGATTGTAACACATTCCCCTGGCTTTCCCAACGACTCTGGGGACCCATTTGTGGCTTAAATAAGCCGGTTTCGCAGGATATCGCTACCTCCTGGCACCATCCGTTGCGGTCTCCAGGATAGAACCACCAGATATACGTATGATACGGGTTCTTCTCAAGATTTCTTCGTCGAAATACTCGAGGTTGGTCGTCGAGATCACGGCCTGCGCGCTCTCCAGAAAGTACCCTGCCAGATACTCTCTCCGCCGCTCGTCGAGCTCGCTCATCACGTCGTCGAAGAGCAGGATCGGATCCTCCCCCACAGCCCCCCTCACGTAGTCCCTCGCCGCGAACTTTAGCGCCAGCGTCGCGATCCGCTGCTGCCCCTGGGACCCGAAGGTTGTCAGGTTCACCCCGCCGAGCAAGACTTCGAAGTCGTCCCTGTGCGGCCCGACCGAGGTAGTCCCACGCTCGACATCGGCGCTGTGCGCCTCTCTGAGCGCCTCGGAGTACGCTTCGAGGGTTCCGCTATGCGCGTAGCGTATCGCGGCCTTCTCGGGGCCGTACAGGGCCCTTAGAGCGTCTTTGAAATGTTCCTCGAGGATGGGCAAAGCCGCCTCGCGCCCGGCGAGGATGGTTTT
>JBPCIR010000161.1:0-2900 GCA_051006095.1 Rubrobacter sp.
CTTCCGTAGCGCTCCGCCGGGTCCTTGGCGAGGAGCTTTACGACCAGGGCGTTCATCTCCTCGGGGATGGCGGGGTTCAGCTCCCTCGGCGGACGCAGCGGCTCGGTGACGTGCTTCATGCACACGGCTATGGAGTTGTCGGCCGTGTACGGCAGCTCGCCCGTTAGCATCTCGTATAGGACGACGCCCAGGGAGTAGAGGTCGCTCGCCGGGCCTACCGGCTCGCCCATCGCCTGCTCGGGCGAGATGTAACCGGCCGTTCCGAAGACGGCGCTCGACGCGGAGTTGCTGACGGTCGCCCTCGCTATACCGAAGTCCGTTACCTTGAGGTCCCCGGAGGAGCCCATCAGGACATTCTGCGGCTTTATGTCGCGGTGGATCACACCGCGCTCGTGCGCAGCCCCGAGCGCCTCGGCTATCTGGGCTGCCACGGCAGCCGCCTTGCCGGCTTCGAACGGTCCACTCTCTTCGATTTGCTCGCTCAAAGTGCCGCCCGAGACGTACTCCATCACGATGTAGGAGGTGCCGTCCTCTGCCTCGCCCCTGTTGTAGACCTGTACGATGTTCGGGTGCGAGAGGGAAGCGGCGCTTAGAGCCTCGCGCCTGAATCGTTCGGCCGATCCCTCGTCGTTGGCGTACCGTTTCCTTAGCACCTTGAGGGCGACGTCGCGGTCCAGTACTTCGTCATGGGCCAGGTAGACCTCGCCCATGCCTCCAATGCCTAGGGACTGTACCAGTACGTAACGCTTGTCGATGATGTCTTGGTGCATAGGACCTATTCTATTCGCCGCGAGTGATGAAGCTTACATCCTTTTCGTACCCGAGAGATCATCCCGCAAACACGGGGTGCCGGAAGTCGCGAAGGTGGGGCCTGCGACCCCGCCCTCTGCGTTTGGATCCGGCCGGGTCTCAGCGGGACAGGACCCACCGCTTCAGCCCCCCCGCCCAGTACGTTACCTTCTGCCACAGGGAGGCCGCTTCGTAGCCTTTCTCGACGACCAGGGGGCTGCTGCCTACGTTGCGGCCTTCCACCGAGACCGCGACTGTACCTAGCTCGCGCTCGGTCTTGGCTGAGGGCGGCGCCTCCTCGTTCGTCGCGCGCCGCTCGACCTCAAGGCCAGGGCCGGCTAGCGCGGATACGTCCCTGTCGGCGACGAGCTTCACCGTCTCGCCCCTGCGGTAGGGCAGGTCCAGTTTCGCGTAGGAGTCTCCGCGTTCGACGAGAGGCTCGCGTTCGTACTCGCCGAAGCCGTACTCTAGCGCCGTCGTGGCCGCCTCGAAACGTTGCAGGTCCCCAGCGGCGTCGAGCACCACAGCGATGTAAGATTCGTCGTCGCTCTGCGCGGAGGCCACGAGGCAGAGTCCGGCCTGGGCAGAGGTGCCCGTCTTCACGCCCGTCGCTGGCCCGTAGTCGTAGCCTGAATTAGGAACGACGAGCAGGTTGGTATTGACGACGTCTATCTCCCTGTCTTGCGTAGAGATCGTGGCCTCGGGCCTGGAGACGATCTCGCGGAACTCGGGGTACTTCATCGCCTCCTTGGTTATCTTCGCGAGGTCGTTGGCGCTCGAGTAGTTACCGCGGGCGTCGATGCCGGCAGGGTTCTCGAACCGGGTGTTCTCTAGGCCCAACTCTTTCGCCTTATCGTTCATCCTGGCGACGAACTCGTCCACGCTCCCATCCCCCAGGTGCTCGGTCAGGGCGTAGACCGCGTCGGTGCCGGAAGGGACCAGGGTCGCCGTGAGGAGGTCCCTGACACTCACGCGGTCGTAGGGGTAGAGGCCGATGTTGCTGTAGATGGAGCCTGCGTAGGAGGCCGCATCCTCCGAGACGGTAGCCTGCTCGTCGAGGTTTACGCCCTCATCCAGCGCGACGAGTGCGACCATGATCTTCGTCGTCGACGCTATAGCGACCCGCTTGTCAGGATCCTTGCCGGCCAGGTAGAGGCCCGTGTCTGCGTCGATGAGCGTCCAGGACCCGGCGTCCAGCTTCGGGGCCCCGGGAGGAGCCTGGGATTCAGACTCCTGGGCCAGGGACCGATCTGACACCGGCGCAAGGACCAGCAAGGTCAGGAGCGTGATGAAGGTCGCGGCTACTTTGACTAGGTTCATTCTTGCTCGCACCCGTGGCTCTCCTCTGATAACAGGCCCGGATGAAAGTCCCCGGACCGCGCTCCCCCTACAACGATGCCGCCGGCGGCGGACGATGGTATTTTGCACGAGAGATCCGTCCCTTACCACCCCGAAGACTGACTTCCGAGACCTTTGTCGTGGGATTATCGAGAAGAACCTGGGCACCGACCGTTGCCGCTGCGGTGGGGTGGGGTTACGCTTAGGGTGGTCCCCGCTCTTTCGGCGAGAGGAGGATGCGTGGGAGACCGTCGGAGGAAATTGACCAGAGAGGACCTCGAGGCCATGCGCCAGGAGTTCGTAGTCGGCGATATCTCTGGCAGCCTGGACGACGACCTCCATCAGCTCCGCCGCAGCGCCAGGCTCGGCGTGAGTCCCGTGGAATGGGCCAGGGCGCGGAAGCTGGCGCCAGCTTACGCCAGGGCGCTCCGGAGGTACCTGGATCAGGGATAGTGTCCCGTCGGGCCGTGGACGCAATAATCTTCTCGGATTCCGAAAAAATCACTCATTTGGGGGATGCGCAGCCTGCTCCTGGCATCGTAGAGTACTACAAGACCGGGCGAGGACCCCTTTCTCAAGCCCCGAGGCCCGGCGACATTATTCATAGGATCGGGACTTCGGCACCTTCCCCCTCCTTGCCGGCCCGATCCTATTCCGTTGCCCCGGCGGACTGCGGCTCTTCCTCGATCTGCAGACCCGCGAGAACGCCTTCCGTACTACAATATCCTCGATCGTTATTGGATCGTTACAGCGACGTTACGTTTATCCTCTAG
>JBPCIR010000162.1:0-3806 GCA_051006095.1 Rubrobacter sp.
GGCTCAGGCCGACGAGCGGTCCCACCCTGGAGCGGGCCGGGGACATGGCGGCGATCCTGACCTCGCTGGAGGAGGGCGACTTCCTGTTCATAGACGAGATCCACCGCCTGAACAGGCAGATCGAAGAAGTTCTCTACCCCGCGATGGAAGACTATGCGATGGATATCGTCCTCGGCCAGGGGCCGTCGGCGCGTACGATCAGGATGGACCTGCCGCACTTTACGCTGGTCGGCGCGACCACCAGGAAGGGCCTGCTGACAAAACCTCTGCTCGACCGCTTCGGCGTCGCGGAGAGGCTCGAATACTACAGTCCCGGGGACCTCGAGAAGATCGTGATCCGCAACGCGAAGATACTCGGCGTCCCCATCACAGAAGGAGGCGCCAGCCAGCTCGCGCGCCGCAGCCGCGGGACGCCCCGCATCGTCAACCGGCTCCTCAAGCGGGTTCGCGACTACGCCCAGGTCGTCGGCGAAGGTAAGATAGACGAGGAGACGGCGAACGCCGCCCTCGACATGCAGGGTGTCGACCATCTCGGCCTCGACAGGGCCGACAGGGATTATCTCGGCCTCGTCATAGACAAGTTCGAGGGCGGGCCCGTCGGCGTCGGCACGATCTCCGTGGCCCTCGGCGAGGCCCGCGACACCGTCGAGGATGTCTACGAGCCTTACCTGTTGCAGAGCGGCCTGATCCAACGCACACCCCGGGGCCGGATCGCGACGCAAAGGGCCTACGGGCACCTGGGCGTCCCCGTCCCGAACGGTGGCCTGTAGGGGCGGTTCGCGAACCGCCCACGTACGATGTGCGGCTTCAATCCTCGATAGTCTGGCGCGGAAAATAGCCGCCCAGCTAAGGCTAAGCCATAGAGTGGCCGATAGTAAGAGCATGTTGTACTACGACACGAAACTGGTCGACACCCCTGAGGGGACTACAGGCGAAGGAGACCTCTCTTTCGCCGCTTTCAGCCTGTCGCACGCTGCGTGTAGGGACGATGTGCTCGAGGTGCGTATCGGCGAGCACATGTTGCTCGCGTGGTGTATGGAATGCGCCGTGATGGAGGTCTTCGCGCCCTGCGAGGACTAATGCCTGTAACGTCGCCGTCTGCGATAATTCGCCGTACTTCCTCATAGTCGTTCGGGCCTTGACGCTTGGACGGGTGCAGGTGCTCCCAAGCTAACTGGGAAGGAAACTCGTTGATCGAGTGGAGGCGAAGGGTCCTCATGGTTGGGCAGGGCATCGAGGAACGCTTCGACGCCCTCAGGTTCAGGCTGAAGCGCCGCTTCGGGCTGCTCGATCCGTTCGAGATCCTACCCTACAGGGGGCACGGCACGACCAGGGAGCTGTTCCTGAAGGGCCGCGTCCTCGAGGAGGCTGGCATTACCCGCCCGGGTCGGGACGATGCGGTGTGGAAGAACATTCGCGACATGGTGCGGCGCTTCGCGAGCGATGAGGTGGCCGGCGCGCGGGTAAGGGCTTCGTTCGAAGGGTTGCAAGTCGAGACCACCGCCGACGTCGAGGGCTACTTCGAGGTGCGTTTTCAGCTTCCAGAGCCGCTCGATGGCGCGGCCGGGTGGTACAGGGTGGAGTTGGACTTGCTCTCACCACTGTCGCCGGGTGGGGGAAGGGTGCGGTCGACGGGAGAGGTGCTCGTGCCGCATGGGGCTGGTTTCGGAGTGATCAGCGACCTCGACGATACGGTGGTGTTTTCCAGCGCGACGAGCGTGCTCAAGATGGCCTGGATAGTGGTGCGCAACAATGCCCATACTAGGCTACCTTTCGAGGGTGTCGCGGCCTTCTACAGGGCCTTGCAATCGGGTGCTGACGGGCGGTCCTCCAATCCGGTCTTCTACGTATCGAGCAGTCCCTGGAACATCTACGACATGCTAGAGGATTTCCTGAACGTACACGGCGTTCCCCCTGGGCCGTTGTTTCTCAAGGACTGGAGTCTGACCGTTCTCGGGAAGCACAGAGACTACAAGACAGGGGTGATCCGGCGCCTCCTGAGCACCTACGAGGAGTTGCCATTCGTCCTGATCGGGGACTCGGGGGAGGAGGACCCCGAGATCTACCTGCAGGCTGTGCGCGAGCACCCTGGTCGCATCATGGCCGTCTACATCAGGGATGTCGCTTCAAGCGAGCGTGACGCCGAGGTCAAGGCGATGGCGGTCGAAGCGCGCAAGCTCGGGACGGAGATGGTGGCCGTCCCCGATACCGTCGCGGCGGCAGAGCACGCGGCCGCAATTGGCCTGATAGCGCCGGACGCAGTCGCCGCGGTCCAGTCTGAGAGCACCGCCGGCTTCTAGAGCGGTTCGCAGCACGCGTAGCCTTTCTGCAAACCGCTTTAGTCCGCGGAACCGAGCCCGGGGTCTGTCACGGCCCCTTCTGAAGCCGATGAGACGAGGGCTGCGTACTTCGCCATCACTCCTGTCGTGAAGCGGGGTTCGGGCTCGCGCCAGTCTGTCAGGCGTGATTCGAGTTCCTCCGCGGGCAGATCGACGCTCAAGGTCCTGTTCTCGATATCGAAGGTTACGGTGTCGCCGTCTCTTAAGGCTGCTATGGGGCCGCGGTGGGCGGCCTCGGGGGCGACGTGGCCGGCCATCAGGCCGCGGGTCGCGCCGGAGAAGCGCCCGTCCGTGAGCAGGGCGACGGTCTCGCCGAGGCCCTGTCCGACGAGGGCCGCTGTGACCCCAAGCATCTCGCGCATGCCGGGTCCGCCTTTGGGGCCTTCGTAGCGGATGACGACCACGTCGTCCTCGGAGATGCCTCCGGCCTGCACGGCGTCCATGGCTTCCTCCTCGGAGTCGAAGACGCGGGCCGGACCCGTGTGGAGGAGGCGGGTGTAGCCGGCGACCTTGACCACGCAACCCTCTGGGGCGAGGTTGCCCTTGAGGATCACCAGTCCCCCCGATGACCTGAGCGGCTCTTCGACCGTGACTATCACGTCCTGCCCTGGCGTCTCCTCGGCCTCCTCGACCTCCTCGGCGAGGGTGCGGCCCGTGGTGGTGAGTTGGGTTCCGTCTATGAGGCCTGCGTCGAGCAGGCGCTTGCCGAGAAGCCTGCTCCCACCCGCGCGGTCGACGTCGACGGCCGTGTAGCGGCCTCCGGGTTTCAGGTCGGCGATGATGGGGGTGCGTGAACTCACGGTGTCGAAGTCGTCGATGTCGAGGGGGACCCCGATCTCACGCGCTATCGCGAGCAGGTGCAACACGAGGTTGGTCGAGCCTCCCGTTGCGGCGCCGGCGGCGATACCGTTCTCGAACGCTTCCCTGGTCAGGATGCGATCCGGGGTGAGGCCGTGTTCAAGCAGATCCATGACGAGCCTTCCGGCGCGGGTACAGACCCCGTCTTTGCGGCCGTCGAGGGCGGGGGGGCCTGCCGAACCCATCGGCGAGAGGCCGAGGAACTCGAGGACCATGGCCATCGTGTTGGCCGTGAACTGTCCCCCGCAGGCGCCAGCCCCGGGACAGGCATGCTCCTCGAGGTCGAGGAGGTCCTCGTCTGACATCTTGCCGGCAGCGTTGGCGCCGACGCCCTCGAAGACGTCCTGGATGGTCACGTCGTGCCCCTCGAAGCGGCCTGGGGCTATGGAGCCGGAGTAGACGACGGCGCCGGGGACGCCGAGCCTCGCGTGGGCCATCGCGGCGGCGGGGATAGTCTTGTCGCAGCCGACGATCGTTACCATCGCGTCGAACATGTGGCCGCGCCCGACCAGCTCTATGGAATCGGCGATCACCTCGCGGCTCACGAGGCTCGACTTCATCCCTTGCGTCCCCATGGTTATGCCGTCGGAGATGGCGATGGTGTTGAGC
>JBPCIR010000163.1:0-14465 GCA_051006095.1 Rubrobacter sp.
ACCTCCCTTATATGTGCCTCATCAAGGGTCGACTCAGCTCCCCTGAGCAGGTGTACCGGGTACTCGACGTTCCCCGATTTCCTTCCTGCGACGGCCCCCCGTGCCGCACCGACAGCACCGAATCCGAGGGAACCGAAATACTCGGCGACAGCCAGGATCACGTCGGCTCGTACCTCCCTGTCCCTTACGAGGCCTCCGCGCCCTACGGCGTCAGGCCCCGCTTCGAACTGAGGTTTGACGAGCACGATCGCCTCCAGCAGCGCCGGTGTAGTCGCAAATAGACCTTCTAGCGCGACGGTGAGGGAGATGAACGAGAGGTCGGCCACCAGAAGGTCGCACTCGAACGGCAGGTCTCTTCCGGTCAACCGGCGCACGTTGGTCCGCTCGAGGGCGGTGACGCGAGAATCGTTGCGCAGCCCCCAGTCGAACTGGCCGTAGCCTACGTCGACCGCGATCACCCTTTCGGCTCCTCGTTGCAGGAGCGCGTCGGTGAATCCACCCGTCGATGCTCCGGCATCGAGGCAGGAGCGTCCTTCCACCCGCACGCCGAACTCGTCGATGGCAGCGTCGAGTTTCTCACCGGCACGCGAGACGAAGCGTTCGTTCTGATCCACGTAGAGAGGTTCTTCGGCGGAGATGCGCGAGCCTGCCTTGGTCACCACCCTGTCCCCCACACGCACGCTGCCGGCGAGGATAAGACCCTGCGCCCTCCCCCTACTTTCGGCGAAGCCTCGCTCGACGAGCAAGGCGTCCAACCGCTGCCGGCTCCCTTTCGGGCTACTCTCCATGCCTGGGGGCTAGCTCTCCCTGTGACGCACGAAATACACCAACTCCTGCAGGCCAGAAGTATCTCCGTCGACCTTCGAGAGGGCTGCGAAGGCCCTTTCCGCGGCCCCGTCGGCCTCCCTCGTGGCGCCTTCGAGGCCAAAGACGCCGACGAATGTGGCTTTGCCCTGCTCGGCGTCGGAACCGGCGCTCTTGCCGAGTTCCTCCCGGGTCGAAGTGGCGTTGAGTACGTCGTCGACTATCTGGAAGCAGAGGCCGAGTTCCGAGGCATACTCCGAGACTGCGGCCTGTTCCTCGACGGTTGCGCCGGCCAGAATCGCCCCGATACGGGCTGAGGATTTGATCAGGGCGCCCGTCTTGTACTTGTGGATCATGTACAGAGTCTCGGGATCGGTCGTCCCGGCGCGGCCCGTCTGGTTCATGTCCATGACCTGGCCACCGACCATCCCGTTGACCCCCGTCGAGCCGGCGAGCTCGCGCACGACCTCGATGATCTCCTCGCAGCTACCCTTCTGGTGGACGGTGATCAGGATCAGGGCCTCGCCGAAGAACGCGTCGCCTGCGAGTATGGCCATCGCCTCGCCGAATTCCTTGTGGGCCGTCGGCCTTCCCCTCCTGTAGTCGTCATCGTCCATGGCGGGGAGGTCGTCGTGGATGAGCGAGTAGGTGTGGATGAGCTCGATGGCCGCCGCGGAAGGGAGCACCAGGGAGGGTTCAGGCCCGAAGATCCAAGCCACCTCCATGCACAGCGCTGGCCGCACGCGCTTGCCGCCGGCAAGCATAGAGTACCTCATGGCCTCTTCGAGCCCTCTGAGCCGGGCCTCCTCTGTGAACCTGAGGCCTTGCAGGTACTCCTCGAAGGCGCGCCTGTGCGCCTCCCACCTGACCTGGCTGTGCGTGCTGCTAGCCCCGCCCGCCATGGCCCACCTTGCCCTGCGCCCTCAGTTCTGCGCCCCGCAAAACTCCCCCAACGAAAGCCGGCGCTTCGTCGCCGGAGAACCCTGTGGCGAGCTCGACTGCCTCGTTTACCGCGACTTCGGGGGGGACGTCGTCGACGTAGAGCATCTCGTAAAGCGCGAGGCGCAGGATCGAACGGTCCACCGCGCTCATGCGGTGCACGGGCCACCCTACCGAGACTTCGGAGAGGACCGCGTCGAGCTGTTCCTGCTCCCCCTCGACACCACGAGCGAGCCTGACCGCATACTCCTGGAGATCCCCCCTGTATTCCCGCCAGCGCTCCATGGTCGGCCCGAGGGGACTATCGTTTACGTCGCTCTGGTAGAGGTTCAGGAACGCCTGCTTTCGGGCCGTCCGGCGGCTCAAAGACCCTCCCTCAAACCCTCGTCAGGTACTCGTTGGAGCGCGTGTCCACCCTTACCCGGTCGCCGCCGTTGATAAAGAGCGGCACCTGTACTACGACCCCCGTCTCGAGGGTGGCCGGCTTGGTCCCCCCCGTCGCGGTATCGCCCTTGAGGCCAGGGTCCGTCTGCGAGACCGCGAGGTCGACGTGCGCCGGCGCTTCTACGCTGACGACTTCACCGTCGGCCGAAAGCACGGTGACGGTCCCACCCTCGACTATGTACCCTGCCGCCTCGCCGACGACTTCGGCTGGCACGGGCACCTGATCGTAGGTATCCGAGTCCATAAGGTAGAGCAGGTCTCCATCCCTGTAGAGGTACGTCATCGGCTGCGACTCGGTCCTCACGTTCTCGAGCTTCTCCCCCGCCCTGAACGTCTTCTCGACCACGGCCCCGCTGTCTATGTTCCTGAGTCGCGTCCTGACGAAAGCTCCGCCCTTGCCAGGCTTGACGTGCTGGAAAAACAGGATCGTGAACCGCTTGCCGTCGACCCTGATGGCGGACCCGTTTCTGAACTGATTGGTGGATATCATGCTCGAAAGCTCCCCTTCACGGCGTCCGATCTTCGCAGCGATCCTGCGCGGCGTAAACCCGGCACAGACACCGCGCTATTATCGCACAGTTTCATTGCATGTCAGCCGCAAACGGCGGCATCAGGCTTTCCTCAGTGAGAGCTGGACCTGAAGGCGATGCGTGTTCCACCTCGATGGTCCGACCAACCCGAAAAGTTCAGTTTCTCACGGGCTGACAGGGACGATGCTCATGTCGGACGGCTGAGCCTCTTGTCTACATACATGACCGCCGCGACATACCCGTGGGCGCCCATGCCGGCGATCACCGCGTCTACAGCGGGAGAGATCACCGAATGCCGACGCCACTGCTCCCGAGTGTGCACGTTAGACAGATGAACCTCCACTTTCGGTACATCCAGAGCTTCCAGAGCGTCGTGCAGAGCGTAAGAGTAGTGGGTCCAGGCACCGGCGTTTATGACGAGCCCGTCAGAACCTGCCGCTTCCCTGGTGAAAGCGACCATCTCGCCCTCGAAGTCCGTCTGCCTGAACTCCAGGTCCAGTCCCGGAAACTCGTCCTTGACGAGCTTCTCTATGTCGTCGAGGGTCATCGTTCCGTAGACTTCGGGACGCCGGGTGCCGAGAGTGCTTAGGTTGACGCCGTTGAGGACGAAGACCTTACTCAACTATCGCTCCTATCGCCTCGCTGATTTCTTCCTCACTAACAGGCACGTTCCGCACGGGTCTGCCGATATCTTCGAGTAGCACGAACCTGTGCCCGGCGGGGCCGTCTGCAGCGGAGCGTTTCTTGTCCCTGCCCATCGCCTGGAGCGCCCGCTCGAGCGGGACTCCTGGCGCGCGGCGGGGCAAGCCGGCGGCCCGGAGCAGGGCTTCGTGCACACCGGTCAGGTCCTTGCCGAAGCGCTTGCAGGAGAGGCTGGCAGAGGCGACCATCCCGGCCGCGACAGCCTGGCCGTGGGGCAAATCGTAGTCTGCGGCGGCTTCCAAGGCGTGGCCCACGGTATGACCGTAGTTCAGGATGGCACGCAGCCCGCCTTCGAGCTCGTCTTCGGCGACCACGCTTGCCTTGAAGCGCACGGAATCGAGGACGAGCGTCTGCAGCGCGTCGAGGTCGCCCTTTCGGGAGGCCCCGATCAAGCCGAGGTCCTCGAAGAAGTCTGCGCCCGAGAGGAGACCCATCTTGATCGTCTCGGCGAGGCCGTTGGAGATCTCACGCTCCGGCAGCGTGGCGAGCCAGTCAAGGTCTGCCGCGACCAGGCGGGGCCTGACGAAAGCGCCGACCAGGTTCTTGCCTTCGGGAAGGTCGACCCCGACCTTGCCTCCGACGGAGCTGTCCACCATCGCGAGAAGGGATGTGGGCAGCATGACGAGATCTACGCCCCGCATGTAGGTCCCAGCGACGAAGCCACCAAGGTCCCCGACCACCCCACCACCTAAGGCGAAGATGGTTGCGTCGCGGGTCAGTCCCATGCGGGCCAGGCGCCCGAGCGCACCCGCGTAAGCTTCCATGCTCTTGGAGGATTCGCCTGATGGAACTTCGATCGTCCCCGCGACGCGCCAGCCGGCTCCTTCCAAGGCACCTTGCACCCGTGCCGCATGTAGCGGTCCCACCGTGGCGTCGGTGAAGATCGCACAGAGGGCAGGTTCGATGGTCTCAGAAACGATCCTACCGAGATCGAGGCCCGCGCCGACTACGACGGGGTAAGGGCTGGCGACGGGGACATCTACGGTCTCGACAGGCACCCCAGCACCTCATCAGCCACCATTGCCGGCGGGCGTCCGTCGACCCCGACCTCGATGTCGGCGACCTCCCTGTAAAAGGGAAGGCGTTCTGCGTATCGCCGCTCGAACTCCTCGCGGCTCGCCGCCCGCAGGGGGCGGCCAGGACCACGGGTCCTGCGGAAGAGAACGTCCATCCCTTCCCTCAGGAAGACCGTCTTCACGTCCCGAAGGAGGGCCCTGTTATCAGGGCGGACCACGATACCGCCGCCGCAGGCGACGACGCTCGGCGTGCCGCGGTCGATGGCTTCGAGCAACGCCTCGTGTTCCAGGTCCCTGAAGTGCTTCTCTCCGGTCTCGGCGAAGATCTCGGGTATCCCCTGACCTGCCTTCTTTACGACAGTACGGTCGAGGTCAACGAACTCGAGGCTGAGGGCACTCGCAAGCAGGCGTCCGAGGGTGGTCTTACCGCTGCCCATGTACCCGACGATCGCCAAAGACCCTTCCAAGCTTCAGCGACTCTTCCCCGTGCTCGTGACGCGTTCGGTGTAGGTGTCGTAAGCGGCGCGAATGTCGGTCATGTTGTCCATACCGAACTTCTCGAGGAACGCTTCTGCGAGCACGATCGCGGCCATAGACTCCCCTATCACGGCCGCCGCCGGCACGGCGCAGGAGTCGGCCCGCTCTTTGAAGGCCCGCGTGGGTTCTCCCGTGGCGAGGTCGACCGTGCGGAGGGCTTTGGCTATCGTGGAGATCGGCTTCATGGCCGCTGAGACGACGACCGGCTCCCCGTTCGTCATCCCGCCTTCGAGTCCCCCGAGGCGATTGCTGTTGCGGGCGAGGCGTCCGTTTTCCGAGAGTATCTCGTCCTGCACCTCGCTGGATCTGCGGGCCGCGAGTTCGAAGCCCATCCCGAACTCGACGCCTTTGATCGCGTTGATCGACATCATCGCTGCGGCGAGTCTCGCGTCGAGTTTGTCGCGCCAGTCGACGTAGGAGCCGAGGCCTGGCGGGCATCCCCTGGCGACGACGACGAACTCGCCCCCGAGGGCATCGCGGGCGTAGCGGGCGGCGTCGATCTCGGCCTTCATCCTCTCGGAGACTTCGGGGTCGGGACAGCGTACCTCGGATTCGTCTGAGATGGCGGCGTCCAGAGCGGCGTTTTCCTTGGGATAGGCGACCGCGCCGATCCTGTAGACCGAGCTGCTGATCTCGACCCCGAACTCCGACAGAAGCTTTCTTGCCACGCCGCCTGCCGCCACGCGGGCCGTCGTCTCGCGGGCGCTGGAGCGTTCCAGGACGTTTCTGAGGTCGTCGAAGTCGTACTTCTGCATCCCTGCGAGGTCGGCGTGACCTGGCCTTGGGAGTGTGATCTTCTGCGGAGGGTCCTCGACCGGCTCTGGGGTCATGCGATGTTCCCAGTTGGCGTAGTCCCTGTTACGGATGAGCATGGCCACGGGCGAGCCCAGGGTGTACCCGTGGCGCACACCTCCGAGGAACTCTACCTCGTCTTTCTCTATCTTCTGACGCCCGCCCCGTCCGTAACCCTTCTGTCTACGAGAGAGGTCCCTGTTCACGTCATCGGCGAGGAGCCCGAGACCCGCAGGGACCCCGTGCACCAGGGCGACCTCGGCGGGACCGTGCGACTCGCCCGCCGTCGAAAAACCGAACCTCACAAACGCCTCCGAGCCTTCGAGATCGACAAATGCCTGTCGCTAATATAGACCACGAGCAGGCATGAAGGCCATTAGCACATCAGCTCGTTGATCTGCCACGCCGCTAAGGTGGGGAGAGCGTCCCGCCGCTGTCGAGCAGACCATCGCCCCGTCCCGACCGGCCACCTTCGCCGCGGCCTCCACCGCTCCCGCCTGCCCTGTTGTTTCCGCCGCCCGCTGCGGCGCCACCCTCGACCCCGTCTGGTATTCCGTCGCCGTCGGAGTCGTCGAGGCCGTCAGGGATACTGTCGCCGTCCGTGTCGGGGATGCCAGGCTCTTGGCCGAACTTCGCCTCCATGCGGTCGGGCAGGCCGTCTCGGTCCGCATCTGCGGCCCGTCTGTTACCAGCCCCGGCGGGACGACCGCCATTTGCCCGTCCACCGGGTGCCGAGGACGTCCCTTCAGGGGTCGTCCGAGCGAAGACGAGGACCTGTCTGAACGGATCCTTGCTGCGGAAGGCAGCGTAGGAATCGACATTGGGGTTATCTACCTCGGGGGCGGCGGGGTCGGAACCCGCGGCGCCGTCCGCCTGGGCGAACTCGGACCTATGCGCGACCGGCTTCTGCTCGTCGGTACCACCGATAAACACGCCTGCCAGGACCCAGGCGAAGACGAACAATGCGAGCAGGGCCAGAATCGGCGGCAATAACCTGTTGTCACGCACGAACGTGTCCGCCAGAGATCTTCCCAGATCGGCCGCGCGACGTCCCACCCACCGCACGCTAGCCACCGGTAGCCTCCTCTGCCGGAGTAGTCGACTCCGATGGAGTCGGGGCGGTGGTCTCAGCACCGGAAGGCACACCCTGCGGCTGGAAGTAGACCTCGGCCTGTATCTCCACCAACAGGGGCGACTCCACAGATGTGTCTGCCGTCGTGCTCTCCTCCGGTTCCTCGGGCGGCTGGACGGGACACGAGTGCTCATCATCGATGGGTTCGGGCTCGCGACAGTAACTGACGTCGGTTACCGTCACCAGCCTGGCGAGGTTACGCGTTCTCAACAGAAAATCCTGCATCTCATCGTAGGTCCCATTGAATTGCATTGTAACCGGTATGGTTTGGTAGTCGCCACCTCCGGCCGGCGGGGCAGCATCTCCTGGTTCGACCACGAGCTGGGTCACGCCTGAGGCGCCTGCGATCTCCTCGATCTGGACGACGAACGTAGGAATCTGCGGCTGAGTCGGTACTCGCTTGCTGAGCTCGAGGAGCTGGCGCTCGATCTCCGGGGAGTTGCGCCTGACTTCCTCGAGCTCGTTCACCTGTTGCTGCAACTGATCGAGCTGGACCTGTTTGTCCTCGCGCTCCTTGGCCCGATCGTTGAGCGTTCCCAGAAGCGGACTCAGAAGGAGGAAATAGAAGCCGATGACGATAATCAGTATTCCCAGCAACCCGAGGATGAGTATGTTACGGTCGTTGCGACTCATCGGCGCCCGTCTCCCTTACGCCTGGTGGACTGTTCGTTGGGCGCCCAGTAGCGGCTTTCCGTGTTGGCGACCTCGCGCGTGTGAAGCGAACCCCTATTGCCCGCGAGCTCATCCTGCGATCCACCCTCAAGCCTTACCTCCGTGCCATTATCACCGACGATCGTGACCAGCTCCGAGGCGACTTCGAAGCTCACAGCCTGGGCCACGGCCGGTTTTTCGAACGTCCTCCGCGCGGCCCTGTCGAGGTCCGCGTTCGCTAGATACTGGAGGTTGTCCATGCGCACGACAAAGTCTGCCACGTTTTCGTAGCGGGGCAACGCGATGCCCGTAAACGTGACCGTCCCTGGTGGATCCAGAGCCTCCTCTACCGGCGCGTCGATGTCGACCGGGGCGGCCTGGGCGGTAAGGGTGTCGAGGGCCGTGGTCTCGGGCACGACGAAGGCGAGGCCCTGGAAGAACTGATCCCAGGCGAAACGGCTGCGGAAGATGCCGTCGGCGACCGGCTTCTTGACTTCGAGGCGCGCCTTGAGATCCCTGTACGGACTCAACTCGGCAAGATACGCGTTCTGCCGCGCGATATCATTGTCGAGCTCCGCGACCTGGTCTTCGAGGTCGTTCAGCCTCAGCAGGAGCACCAGGTAGATGCCGACCATCACGATCACCACGAAGGCGCCCACGATAAGCACGATACCGAGAACCCCGCGGCGTAACCTATCTGCGGGGCGACCGCGCTCTTCGGCTGGAAGGAGGTTTATGCGCCTCATTCTTCCTCCATCGCAAGGCCGAACGCGACCGCGAGCACGGGCTCCATCGCCCTCAGCTGGTCGTCGGAGATATTGGAGCGGTTGGCCGAGAGTTTCTCTACGGGGCTTCCGCGGCCCGTCGGGACGTCGAGCAGCTCTCCGAGATAGCCATCCAGGTTGGGGATTAGAGCCGCCTCTCCCGAGAGCAGCACCCTGGTGACCTCGCGGGCCGCCTCCTGGGAACGGTGGTGTTCGATGGAACGCTGCACCTCGTCGGCCAGGGCCTGCGCGGCGCCTTCGAGCCCTCGCCTGACGTCGTAGACGAGCGCCGGGTCGAAACTATCATCCTCGGCTTCCGCCTCAGTTTCCTCGGCCCCGTCCTGCTCGGAACCCAACCTGACCCGCGGGTCGAGCGCCTGTCTCTCTGCTTCATCTTCGGGTAGGTCGGCGAGGTCAACCACAGCGGCTACGAAGTCGCCTAGGCCGACAGGCACGAAGCGGGTGAGTACCGGATTGCCCCGATCCGCCACGACCAGGTTGGTGATCTCAGCCCCTACATCCAGAAGGAGTACGGCTCCTTCTTCCCCGAAGAAGGGATCGGGGAGGGTGGAGCGCGTCAGCGAGAGCGCCTTAACGTCGACGCCGGCGGGGCGCAGGCCACCGGTCCGAACCGCCGAGGTGTAACGTGAGATCATCTCCCTCTGAGCGGCGACCACGAGAACGCGGTCGAGATCGGAACGCTCCTCCCTGGGTCCGAGCACGACGTAGTCGAGGACGGCCTCATCGAGCGGCATCGGGATGTGGTCCTGCGCCTCGAAGCTTATGGCGCCCTGCAGATCCTCGGGCCTCATGCGCGGGAAGTCCAGCAGCCTGACGACTACCTTCTGGTTCGAGACACCGATGATGACCGACTTGCCATTGAACGAATGCGATTCCCAGAACTCCTTGATCTCGGCAGCCAACAGGTCATGGTCGGCGACCTCTCCGTCGAGGATCGTGCCTGGAGCAAGCCTATGATAGCCAACATGCTGGAGGGTGTACCCTCCGCCGGCGCCTGACACCTGGACGGCCTTGATCGACCCGCGGTCTATGTCGAGGCCGACGACCCGCGACCCCCTCCCAATACTCCGCAAGCCGGCCACTACGCTAACCGCCGACCGGATCTAGACCCGGCCCAGGTCTGTGCTCCTAACCGCGGATGGGACTCCCTATGGATCGCCGGTGCGATCAAACACCCTCCCTGGCTACGTGCTGAAGCGCGCCCACTTCTACTTCTGCTTCCACAGAGGCCTTGCGTCCGACGCTGGAGTTGGGACCCAGGACGACTCTCGCCCCCACGCGCGCCCCCGAACCTACCACGGCGCCCGCGGAGATCCAAGAGCCAGCCCCCACTTCTGCGTCTCTATCCACCACGGATCCCGGTCCCAGAAAACAGTGGCTCCCCACAGCCGAATCGGGATGGACGGCCACGCCAGCTCCGACTACGCAACCGCCCTCGATCGTGGCGACGCCGGAGAGGTAAGCGAGTGGATGTACGGCGGTGAAGAACTGTCCCCCAAGGCCCCTCAATGAATTGGCAACCCTGAGCCTGGCCGTGTTGTCCGTTATCGCGACCACGACGTGCACGGGCTCGACCGATAGCATGCTCTTGAGCATCTCGACGTCCCCAAGGACCGGATACCCCCTCAACCTCTCCGAAATCACGGCGTGGGCGTCGTCGTAGAACCCCAGCACGCGACCCCCCAACCCGCCAGCTAACAGAATGTCCAGCGCGACCCGCCCGTAGCCGCCTGCCCCGACTATGGCGACTCTCATGTCTTCATCGAGTGCCATACGCTGCACCTCGACTTCGGGTTCAGGCACGCCTGTGGTGATTTCGGGCTCTCTTATCTCCTTCTCCTCCCAACGGAGATCGCTCCAGACGCCGCAGGAAGTTTAGCACCATTGCTGGCATGTTGCCCTTATACCCACATCATGCGCTCAGCCGCCGCGACTATCCTGTGTGTAGGGGTAGCCGGCTAGCGAAATGCGCCTTCGAGGGAGTTGCCGCGAAGGAAATCACGAGCCGTGAGGCGTCTGCCGCCGGGTACCTGGAGCTCCAGCACCTCGAGGCGTCCTCTCCCGCAATTCACCGCAATCCGCCCGTTTTCGGCTTCGACTTGTCCGATCTCGGCGGACGCATCTTCTCTGTCCAGTATCGCGGATCGCCAGATCTTGACCGGCCCGTCGACGTCGGGATGGAACGTCCTCGCCCCTACGTGGGGAGCAAGGGCCCGGATCAGATCCTTCACCTCGCGAACTCCCCTTCCCCACTCTATGGTCCTATCCTGTTCCGAAATCTTAGAAGCATAAGTAGCATGACAACTATCTTGGTCGACAAGGGTCAGGGAATTCGTCTGGAGAAGATCCAAACCTTCAACTATAGCTTTAGCTCCAGTATGGGCTAGAAGATCCGTAAGCTCGCCGGCGTTCATTTCGGGTGGTATGGCGACGGGGTGCTCGAGTGCTATCGGGCCTGTATCCAGGCCTTCGTCCATACGGATGATGGTTACGCCGGTCTGTGACTCCCCGTTCATGATGGCGCGTTCGACTGGGGCTGCACCGCGGTATTTTGGCAGGAGTGAGGCGTGGACGTTCCAGGAGCCCTCAGTAGCGGCGTAGAGGGTGTCGGGGCGAAGTATCTGGCCATAGGCGGCGACGACCAGGGCATAGTACTGGCGCAGTTCGTCGTTGACTTCGAAGATCCTGGCCGGTTGGCGAAGAGGAAGGTCGTGTGAGTAAGCGAGATCGGCGACCGGGGTTCTTGTCCTCTTGCGTCCCCTGCCTTTCCTGGGATCCGGCTGCGAAATCACGAGCCCCACATCGTGGGGAGAGGAGATCAACCCTCCAAGCACGGTCGCCGCGAAGTCAGGGGTACCAGCGAAGGCTATCTTCAAGGTGGTCCTCAGCCCTGCTGGGCGAGCATTCGCTCCCGCCACTCGCGCATGGCGGCCCTGCGTGAGGGCCTATCGGTGCGGTCCAGGATCAGGACTCCATCGAGATGGTCGACCTCGTGCTGCAGGACCCTTGCGAGCAAGTCGGAGGCCTCGATTTGCAGCGGCTCGCCGGAGAGGTCCTGGCCTGAGACGGTTACGCCGGTCGGACGCTCGACGTCGACGAGTATCCCTGGGATCGAGAGGCAGCCTTCCTGGGCACTCTCCGTGGTTTCCGACCAGTCGGAGAGAACGGGGTTGACGATGACGTACTCATCGTCTTCGATGGCGGCGACGAACACCCGCTTGAGACGTCCGACCTGGTTGGCTGCCAGGCCAACACCTTCGTTATCGCGCATGGTTGACAGCATGTCCTGCGTGAGGCGCACCAACGACTCGTCGAAGCTGTCGACCGGCGCGGCGCGGGTCTTGAGTACGGGGTCTCCGAACGTCCTTATGTCGAGTGCCACCTTTTGCTACACCTCCTCGGGATCCACGTCAACTCGAACCTCGAGCCCACGCGTGCGGGCCGATATCTTTGCGGCCAGGGTCGCCGCGCGGGCCACGGCTGGCCTTCCCTTGGCCCTGAGCAAGACCCGCCACGCTGTGGTCTCTCCGGTGCGCCTGAGTAGAAACGGGCCAGACATCTCGACCCCGGCTTCGAGGCCAGGCCGCAGATGGGATTCTACCGCACCTGAGAGCGCCGCTTCGGAGCCCTCGAAGGTCAGGGAGGCGGCGTGGGCGAACGGCGGGTAGCCGAGTTCGCGGAGCCTCGGGAGCTCCGCGGCCGCGAAGGCCTCGTAGTCACCATTGACCCCAGCACGCATTGCGTAGTGCTCGGGGACGTGGGTCTGGATGAGGAGTAGCTTTCTGGCCGCCGCCGCCGCGCCGTAGAACAACCTGAAAGATCTCTCCCCTACATCAATGCCGCTTCCCGCGAGAAACGCGTCGGCGTCGGGCACGATCACCGCGTCCCACCCGACATCCAGGATTCGAGGAGCGGTTCCGACTACGATGGGAGCGTCGGTATGGTCCCGTTCTTCGGCGGTGATGAGGCCGACACGCGTTCCGAGGAGGTCCGAGAGCTCGGCGCGCACCCGCTCCACACCGAGGCCTGTCTGCCGCACACGGGTCGAACCGCACTTCGCGCACGGGCCCGGCTCCTCCCTGTATCCGCAACGGGTGCAGGCCAGGGGCCCGTCCCGTCCGTGGGAGACGAGGGGCAGGTCGCAGTTCGGGCAGATCTTCATCGCCCCGCAGCGGCTGCAGGCGACGGCGGTCGCATAACCGAGCCGCTTGAGGACGACGCCCGTTTTCCCCCCTCCTTCTACACACCTGCGGCAGGCTCTCTCCAGGGTGGAGCTGAACGTCGCGCCAGAACCGCGCATGTCTACGATCCGGACCGCTGGCCACGGCCCGCCACGCCTCGCGGGTAGCTCGCGTATGCGCTCTCGCCGGCGAACTTCGGGTGCGTATATCCTGAGCGAAGGGAAGGGCGAGAGGAAGAATACCGCAACCCGTTGCGAGCGGGCGCGTTCCAGCGCCACGTCCCGCACGTGCACGGGAAGACCTTCGTGGCCAGGCTCGGCCCTGTGCGCGCCGTTCGGTTCGTCGACGACGCAGATCGAACCCGGACGCGCAAGCCCTAGCAGGGCCGCCGTCCTGGTCCCGACGACGACGTCGACGCTTCCATCGCGGGCGGCCCCGTGGACGGCGGCCCTGCCACGGCCCAGGCCGCTGTGGTAAGGGGCGATGGTGTGTCCCTCCTCGAGCGCGCGTCGCAGGAGCTCCACCAGCCGCTCTACCGACCCTACCTCCGGCGCCAGCACGAGGGCCTGTCTCCCTTCTTCCAGCGTCGCCGTTACTATGGCGACGACCGCGGCATCCTCCTCTCGCCCTTTCGTCCTCCACAAGAAGGGACCGGCGCTCTTTACGGCGCGCCGCGCGGTCCGTGAGAAAGGGGCCGGTCTTTCCTGGACGACATGGTCGCCCAGGGTGGCCTGCAAGGGAGCAGGCCCCTGACGGCGCACGAGCCTCGCTGCGCCCCTCCTGACGAGTTCGCGCAGGGAACTCCGGCTCGCGCCGGTCTCGGAGAGAAGAGTGGAGGTCATTACCTCACCCCCGTGTTCCTTCAAGGTCATGAACAGGTCGCGCTGGCGTGGGGCGCGGGCGAGGTCAGGTTCTGCGGCAGCACGGATCACAGCCCACTCCACTGTCGCCGGTTGCGGCGCTGATGGAGCGAGTATTATGTGTTTTTCTGCCTCCGCCGCGCGCATGCCAGCGGGCTGGAGGGTGCGTTCGAGGGCCGCGCGCGTAACGGTAGCGTCGACCTCCCAGGGCCAGCCCGGAGAAGGCTCTAGTATGCGGTAGCGTCCCGTTTCGACGCCTGGTGGGAGTGCGGCCCTCAGAACCGCCGGAAGAGGGACCGCTGCGCCCTCGTGGATCCGGGTGCAGACCTCTACGAGCTCGGGTTGCAGTGAGAGATCAGGCACCACAGAGAGCACCTCTTCGCGGGCGCGGGCGCTATCGACTTCGGCACCGACTACTATCCCGAGGCGGTGCCTTCCCGAGAGTGGCGCGACGACTGCCGTACCGATGCGAACCTTCTCGCGCAGGGACTCAGGTATGCTGTAGCTGAGCGGAGGCAGGGCGTGCGTTGGTATGAGCAGGCTTACTCGTGCCGCGCCCGGGGCCACCTGGCCCGACCTCCTTGCCAACTAGAAGCCGGCGGCGCGGCGGAGGTCTTCCGCCCTCGAGGTCTCCTCCCAGGTGAACCCTGGTTCACTGCGGCCGAAGTGGCCGTATGCGGCGGTCCGGGCGAAGATGGGATTCCTCAGCCCAAGGTCGCGGATGATGGCGCCTGGCCTGAGGTCGAAGTGCTCCTGTACCAGCGCACCGAGAGTCGCAGGATCAGACCTTGCGGTGCCGAACGTCTGCACCATGACGCTGACGGGGTGCGCGACGCCGATCGCGTAGGCCACCTGCACCAGGCACCTGCCTGCGAGGCCCGCCGCGACCAGGTTCTTGGCAACCCACCTCGCCGCGTAGGAGGCCGACCGGTCGACCTTCGTCGGGTCCTTGCCCGAGAAAGCGCCCCCGCCGTGCGGGGCAGAACCCCCGTAGGTATCCACGATGATCTTGCGCCCGGTGAGGCCAGTATCGCCCTGGGGTCCTCCTGTAACGAACCTGCCCGTGGGGTTGACCATGATCTCCGCCTCGCC